>NZ_RXIU01000081.1 GCF_004217665.1 Candidatus Magnetaquicoccus inordinatus
ACAACAACGCTCTCGCCTTGCCCATGCCAGCCGTTTGGAGCAGTCGGCGCGTCTGGCCCTGGCTGTGATCTTGGAACAAAATCAATCAGCCTCATCGCTCAGTGGGCGGGCCGCAACAGAGTTGGAAAATGCCAGTCTCTTGGATGCTTCCGTGCAGCCTCTTGCCGAGACGCTGCGCTCTCTGCAGTATGAATTGGAGGATGCCGGAGAGCGCATCAGAGACTATCTGCATGGCTTGGAGTTGGATCCGGCACAATTGGCCCAGATTGAAGAGCGTCTGGATGCGTTGCGTCGTTTGGCACGCAAACATCGCCGCGAGGTCGAACAACTGCCGGTTTTGCGCCAGGAGTGGCAAGAGGAGTTGCAGCAATTGGACTCCCTGGAGGAGCGGGAGAGCGAGTTGGCACAAGCCTATGCCAAGGCACGCAGCGATTATCTGCAGACAGCAGCTCTGTTGACCGCCTCTCGGCAAGAGGCAGCGCTGCGTTTGGCTCAGACGATTGAACAGGAGTTGGCTGAGCTCTATATGAGCAGTGCCCGTTTTGCGGCAGAGCTGCAGAGCAGTCGTCATGAACCACGGGCCAGTGGGCTGGATGATGTGCAATTATTGATTAGTCCCAATCCCGGAGAGCCTCTGAAACCACTGCATCTCATTGCCTCTGGCGGGGAGCTGTCGCGGATTACCTTGGCGTTAAAAAGCTCTCTGGCACATCTTCTGCCAGTGACTACCTTGTTGTTTGATGAGGTGGATGTGGGCGTGGGAGGTCGGGTTGCTTCCAGTATTGGAGCCAGGATGGCCAGAATCGCGCGGGCCCGTCAGGTGTTGGCCATTACCCATCTGCCCCAGGTGGCTGCCTGGGGGGATCAACACTTGAAGGTGGAAAAACAGAGCGATGGAGAGGTCACTAGGGTGATGGTGCATCCTTTATCGCAAAATGAGCGTCGTGAAGAGTTGGCGCGCATGTTGGCAGGAGAGGTGATTACCCAAGCAGCACGAGAACATGCCGAAGCTTTATTGTCTGCATCCCGCTTGCAGGATGAAGAATAAAGGCTTTTTTTTAGGTGTTAAGCCAGGAAAAGAGCCAGAGCAAAACCGGCCATCCCGACAACAGCCAATCGCGCCAATGCCAATGCTCTTCATGCAGAATGACGAAGGGCAGGCCAGTTTTGATACCACGAAGCAATAAACTCTCTTCTTGTGCGCTGGCCCGGCGCATAAGCCGAAACAGCAGGGCGGAGCCATTTGCCGCAAGCTGCTCGAAACGTTCCGACCAGCTTTGTTGCGGGGCAGACTGGCGCAAAGATCTCTCTTCTCGTATATGATGGGCCTCTTGTAACAAGGTGGGAATAGTGCCCAGGGAGAAGGCGAGCAGGGCACAACCTTGTTGGATGGGGATGCCCAAACGTTCCAGGCCGGAAAAAAGACGATAGATTCCCGTAACCCAATGCAGGGGGGTTGTGGTGCGAACCAAGACCCAGGCAAAGGTGATCAACAGCATGATACGAAACAACTGTTGCACCCCTTCTCGCACTCCCTGCCAGGTCAACCAAGGCAGATAGTCCCACACCTCTTCCCCAGGGGTCAGCAGGCCATGCAGCAGGAGGATGGTCAGAAACAGCCAACGCAGACGCCAGATCTGCCGTCCCAGTGAGTGGATCCAGAGCAGGAAGGTATCTTGAACAATAAACAATAATAATAATATCGAGCCCAGCCACTCCCAGGAGAGTATGGGGTGTCGATAGAGAAGCGGGGCCAAGAGAACCAAGGCAGCCAATTTGGCACGAGGGTCACACTGATGCAGAAAAGAGTTTTGTCTGCTGCGTGTGGGTACGTGCCAAGTGGTCATGCCGGCACGCGAATGGCAGTAGAGTTTTTCAACATGTTATTGAAGAGGGAATCCTCCTCTTCTTTGCTCCAAGCCATGCTCATGGCATCCTCCTGTTTGCGGCAGGAGGGGTAAGCGGCAGCATTGTGACGTGTCTCTCCCAAAGAAGAGCTGCTCTGTTGGGCAGGAGAGGGTGCTGCGCTGAGAGGGATGAGCGGTTGGGGTATCGGGGTGGCGGTGGATTGTGGGCTGGTGGCTGCGGCCCATGATAAATATCTCCTGTTTTTGAGCAGGAAAAATATGGCCAGCAAAGAGAGCAAAGTGGCTATTAGCCCCTTTTGGCTATACCAATCATCGGTTGTGGAAGAGAGGTTATCCCACGTCGGTGTATGCTGTTCCATGAGGGGAGAGGGGCTCCATGCCAGATCAGGAAGGGTGCTGCTGGCAACGGGTAGAGAGTTGAGTCCGTTGAGAGGGGAGGATGGGAGAGTTGTGTGCAAGGATTGCTGTTCCAGGCGTTGCAGTCGTTCACCAGTTTCGGCCAACTGATCGGAGAGAAACTCTATCTCCTGCTCTTCTTGCAGAATCTCCCCCAATGGTTCTGCTTGCAGATCAATCTGTTGTACTGGATTTTGCGGCGTTTCAACCTGCTGAACTGCTAGAGGGGGGAGAGTGGGGTGTCGAGCGGAGCTGTGACTGGCCGTGTTGGCAGTAACACGTTGTGCGGGCAGAGGGGGAAGAGTTGTGCTCAGAGCAGAGGCGTGACTGGTTGTGTTGGCAGCGGCCAGCTTTGGCTGAGAGTGTTTGTTGGGGGCTGTAGTGGTTGGTGTGGGCGCGGAGTGCGCGTATTGGCTGGCAAGAGAGCTGGCTTGGCCAAAGAGTTGTGCAATCTCTTGTTCGCTGACTTGCAGGATCTCGGCGCGTGTGGGCAGGAGCAGGGAGATTCCGACGGGCAAGGCATGGATGGTGTTAAAGGGATGACGGTCGCGATTTTTTTTGCGGATAGCGACCAGGCGTTGGCGCAGCGGCAGATCAGCAGGAAGCCACTGTCGTGCTATCGAGGCCAAACTATCCCCTTTTTTGACAGGTCCATAGCTTGCGGGAGTTGTCGAGGCTTGTGCATTATGTTTAGAAACCGGGATATTATTCTGTGCAAAGGCAGCTCCCGCCGCAGACAGAGAGAGGAGCATGAGTGCCGCGAAGAGGGCCATTTGTGGAGGAAAGGAGGTGCGGGAGAGAGTGATCATGAGGCATCCTGTCATTCATTAAATGGTTAAGGTGCCGGGTGACTCGCAAGAATCGTGCACAATGGGTTTATGGGTTGGGGATGTGCAGGTGTTGTCGATTTAGGGAGCGAGGGTGAGAGCGAGCAGGGTGATGGTTTCACTTAATTCGCAGAGAGCTCCGGCGGTATCACCGGTGGTACCGGACAAACGTTTCAGTAGCGCTTGGCGGAAGAGGACAAAGAGCAGCAGCAGACTGGTGATAGCCAGCAGAGCCAGTGGCCAGGCCAGGAGACAGCAGAGGAGGGTGAGGGAGAGCAGGAGCAGCCAGCCGCTTTTGTGCGGCAGGGAGCGGGCGGCGCTGGCGCCCATACCTTCCGGGCGCACGTAGGGGGTGGTGAGAAGCAGAAGGAGGAGTGCCGAGCGGCCCAGGAAGGGGGAGAGCCAGAAGAGAGGAAGATGGGGGGAGTCCAGCAGGGTAAGCAAGCTGCTCCATTTGAGCAGCAGGAGGAGAACGAGGGTAACCACGGCGCTGCTGCCGCAGTGGGGATCTTTCATCAGTTGCAGGGTGCGCTGTCGATCACCCATGCCGCCGACCCAGGCATCGGCGCTATCGGCCAAGCCATCGAGATGCAGGGCTCCGCTGCACCATACCCAGAGTATCAGGAGTGCTGAGGCCAGGATAAGTTTGGGGATCCAGGGCAGAAGCAGGATGGCTGCGAGGGTCAGCAGAAGGCCGATGAGGGCGCCGACCAGGGGGTAGGCCAGTACCGAGCGACCATACTCGTTTTCGGTGGCAGTTGGTTGGAGTGTGGGCAAGGGAAAGCGGGTGAGCAGCCCCAGGGCGATGAGCAGGGCTCTAAGAATGGGCACGAGAGACGGCAGCTTCGGCAAAGGTGGCCATTTCTCGGTGCAGGGCACAGGCCATGCGCAGGATGGGCAGGGCGACGGCAGCGCCGCTGCCTTCACCGAGACGCATATTCAGGTCCAGGATGGGTTGGACAGACATGGCGAAGGTCAGGGCTTGAAAGCCAGGTTCGGTGGAGCGATGGGCGAAGAAGAGCCATGGCAGCAGATCCGGTTGCAATTTCCAGGCAGCCAGTGCGGCGACGCTGGCGATAAAGCCATCCACCAGCAGAGGGATGCGCTGTTGGGCGGCGGCCAGATAGAAGCCGGTCAGAGCGCAGATCTCCAGTCCCCCGACGGCGCCGAGGATGGAGAGTGGCTCCATCAGGCGATGCTGATGGGTGCGCAGGGCCGCTTCGATGACTTTGACTTTATGGGCAACCCCGCTTGGCGAGAGGCCGGTACCCGGTCCGGTCAATTGTCCGGGCGAGGCGCCCAAGAGGGCGGCCAAGGTTGCAGTGGCGCTGGTACTGTTGCCGATGCCCATTTCACCGCCGATCAACAGACGGCAGCCCTCGGCCTGGGCGCGTTCAACCGCCTGCTTGCCGACCTCGAAGGCTTGATCCTGTTGTTCGGGAGTCATGGCGGTTTGGTAGCGAAAATCGCGTGAGCCGCTGCTGACTCGTTGCGAGATCAACAGGGGCAAGGGAGCGGGATCCTGCAGGGCACCCACATCCACCACCTCCAGGGAGGCCCCGGCATGGCGGGCCAACACGGAAATGGCGGCACCACCGTGGCAAAAGTTGCGAATCATCTCCATGGTGACCGATTGCGGAAAAGCCGAGACTCCGGCAGCGGTGATGCCATGATCGGCAGCAAAGACCACGCAACGGGCTGGATCGATTTCAGGTTTGGCTTGATCCTGCAGGGCAGACAATTGGATGGCCAAGGTTTCCAGCCTCCCCAGGGAGCCTGGTGGTTTGGTTAATTGTGCCTGGTGTTGTTCTGCTTGCAGTTGGCGTTGCGGATTGGGTGCGGGGATGGGATCAAACAGCCATTGGCAGCGGGTCATAGGTTTCCACCTTTGAGGGGGTGTGGGAGTCCGGCAACAATCCAGGTCACGCGCGGGCAGATCTCTGCCAACTCTTGATTCAAACGGCCATTTGCATCCACAAAACGGCGGGTTAACTCTCCCATTGGGGTGATGCCCAATCCGCTTTCATTGCTGACCAAAAGCAGAGGGGCGCTATTGTCCTGCACACACTCCAGCAAGGCTTGTTGTTCTGCGGCAAGTCGTTCTCCATGGTCTGTCAGCAACAGATTGGTCAGCCACAAGGTAAGACAATCTACCAGAACCAAGCGCTGGTGGTCCAGGACCGTGCGCAGGGTGGCGGCCAGGGCGAGGGGTTCTTCGATCACCTGCCAATGGGTTGGTCGATTCAGTTTATGCTGTTGGATACGTTCAGCCATTTCAGAATCTGAGGCATAAGCGGTGGCGATCAGCAGCACAGGCAGAGAGCTCTCTTCGGCCAAGCGGCAGGCATGGCGACTTTTTCCTGAACGGGTTCCACCCAGGAGCAGGTGCGGATAGAGTGGCAGCAGGCTATTGGGCATAACGTCTGATGACATTCAGGAGCTGTTGTTTATGGATAGGTTTGGCCAAAATACCGTCGCAACCGGCGGCAAGAGCGGCTGATTGCAACTCTTTCAAGATGGTGGCGGAGAAGGTCAAGATGGGGGTGCGCCGCAACTGCTGTTCCTGTTCCCAGGTGCGAATAGCTTTAGTCGCTTCGATGCCGTTCATCACCGGCATTTCCGTATCCATGAGGATGAGATCGAAGTTGTTGTTTTTGTATAGTTCGACGGCAGTAAAGCCATTCTCACAGCTTTCCAGGCGATGGGGGGTGCGTTTGAGAAAGGCGTGGATCATTTGCCGGATCTCTGTCATATCATCGACCACCAGGATGCGCAGGGCGCGTTCTTGTTGCAGCAGCGGGATAATGGTATCCAACATCTGTTCGTTGGCACATTTGCAAAGATGTCCGGGTAGGGAGAGATCGTAGAGTTCTGCCAGGGCCAAGGATTGCCAGGCATCGCCCAGGAGTACTATTGGCTGACCGTTATAGGAGGCGTCACGACGCAGCAGTTGCAAACCATTTGCCAGGTTGAGGCGGGGATTGCCAATCAGTAAAAGATGGAAGAGGGCTCTTTGATGGGCTGTTTGCCGCAGCATTTCCAGGGACTCTTCCCAGGTGGCGCACTCTTGTACGGCCAAGCCGGTGCTGGCCAAGGCGCGGCTAAGAACCAGGCGTTCTACGGGGCTGCACTCCAATAAAAGCACGCGCCGTCCACTCAGATCATAACTGGCAGGAGCTTCTGTTTGTGTTTGACTGGCCAGCAGGCGTGCGGGTATATGCGCTGGTCGTTCGAGGGGTAATTGCAGGGTAAAACAGCTTCCTTCGCCTTCCTGAGAGCTGAGGCTGATGCGGCCTCCCATCAGGTGTGCCAGACGTTTGCTGATACCCAAGCCCAGGCCGGTACCGCCATAGCGGCGTGCAATAGTGGGATCGGCCTGTACATAATCATCAAAAATGACACTTTGGCGTTGTTGGGGAATGCCGATCCCGGTATCAATGACCTCAAAGTGCAGCCATGCACCCTCATTTTCTTGTTGTTTGGCAAAGATGCGCAAGCGGATGCTGCCTTGCTGGGTAAACTTGACGGCATTACTGAGCAGATTGAGCAAAATCTGGCGCATGCGTGCGGAGTCACCGACAATAGCGGTCGGGGTTTCTGGATGCCATTCGATATGAAAATACAGGCCTTTTTGCTGGATGCGATGACGGATGATCTGGGTGACACCGTGCAGGAGATCTTTGAGGCTGAACTCGGCACATACCAGTTCCAGTTCTCCGGCTTCCACTTTGGAGATGTCGAGAATATCGTTGATCAAGGTGAGCAGGGATTCGCTGGACTCTTTGAGCCAGCCGACAAACTCTTTTTGTTCCTGATCGAGGGGAGACTCTTCCAACAGATCGATGATACCGATGATGGCACCGATGGGGGTACGGATTTCATGGCTCATGACAGCCAGAAAGCTGCTTTTGGCTTGGTTGGCCAATTCGGCACCTTTTTTGGCGCGCCACATCTCCTCTTCCAGTTGTTTGCGTTGGGTGATGTCGCGCAAACTGGCCAGAAAGGCATTTTGTCCGTGCCATTGGGTGTGGGAAACGCGCATTTCGGCGATACGACGATGCGGACCGAAGGGGACAATATCCAGTTCGGTGGCCTCATTGACAACGATGGGAAAGCCAAAAAGGTCTCCAACCTGTAAAGATTTACCGGCAAAGAGGGTGGCGATGGCAGGATTGGCAAAGCAGACATAGCCGTGCAGATCGAGTATCAGGATGCCGTCGGTATTGTTGGAGACGATATTGCGAAAGCTGTCATAACTTTCCTGCAATTGGGTTTGGATATTATGCCGTTCAATGGCAAAGCTGAGGACGCGGGTGAGCATTTCACCCGGTTCGACACTGCCTTTGAGGATATAGTCTTGAGCTCCCTGGCGCAGCGCTTGGATAGCGGTTTGTCGATCACCATAACCGGTCATGACCACGATAGGCAGTTCATTGGTCATGGCGCGGCAGCGCACGACGGTTTGCAAACCCTGGCTATCGGGCAGATTGAGGTCAAGCAGGATGACGGCATAGCGTTGTTTTTGCAAGCGATCGGGAATTTGATCCAGGCGCAGCACATGATCGATGGAGAAAGGATAATCCCTCTCTTGTGCCAGATACTCTCTGATCAAGAGTGCTTCTGCAGGATCATCCTCCACCAACAACAGGGAGAGTGCAGGGTTGGTGGAGGGGATGGTTGGGGTGAGAGGAGTCATCATTCAGTCATTGAACAGGCGGCCCATTCGTTCCATTTCGCCTGGGGTGATAAATTCCGGGCGACCGGAGAGAATACCGATAATGTTACGGAAGGGAGCATTAATGTGCATACCTTGACCATCGATAGTAAATTCGCGAATCTCTTTTTCGTGCATAGAGCCGCGCATTTTCAACACAGTGATCCCGCGACGCATTTCACCGAGCATCTCCACATAACGGAGAAGGATAATGGTATCGGTGATGGAAGAGAAGTGGGATTCGGTGATAGAGGGGCCTCCCATCAAATTGGCGGTTGTTGCGGTAAACATTCCGGGGATCTCCCGTTGTTTCACGAACGAGGCCAGGGAGATGATAAATTCGCGGAAGCCCCGACTGGTAGCGACCCGTTCCAGGGCGGAGACGCTGTCCACAGCGACCCGTCGCGGTTTGAACGAATCGATATGTGATTTGATCTTAATCAGATGGTCTTCGAGGCCAGCGGTTTCTGGATAGGCGCAGATCACCTGCAACAGACCTTCCTGTTCATATTTATTAAAATCATATCCCCAGCCACGGGCATTGCGGAAGAGTTGTTCCCGGCTCTCTTCGTAGGCAAAGAGGAGGCAGCGTTCACCTTGGGTGATGCTGGCGGCGATAAATTCAGCAGTCATCAAGGTTTTGCCGCAGCCGGTAGCGCCGGAGACCAGAATCAAGGAGTCCTGGAAAAAGCCGCCTCCGGTCATACGATCCAGTTCGGGATTGCCGGAGGAGACGCGGCGATCGGAGGAGCGTTGTTTCAGTTCGATGGCGGAGACCGGGATGACCACGATGCCGCTATCGGGGAGGACGGTGAAGGGATATTCTCCTTTTTGGTGGGTGGTGCCCCGAAATTTAAGAATCTCCACGGTACGCCGTCGTTTTTCATCTTCGAGGACATTGCGCAGGATCACCACATTATCGGCGACAAACTCTTCCACGCCAAAGCGGGCGATTTCACCAAACTCCTGGGTTCTTTCTGCGGTCATGACGGCGGTGATGCCCAAGTTGCGCAGAGCGGCACCCAGGCGCCGCATCTCTTCGCGGACCAAATAGCTGTGGGTAAACTGCGAAAAGACCGCTCCCAGGGAGTCGATAGCGACACGCTTGGCCGAGACTTGATGGATGGCGTGTTCAATCCGGGCGAGAAGGGCGCCAAGATCAAAATCACCGGCTTCAATCTGTTCCAAACCGGGCAAGGGTGAGGCATCGACAAAGGCCCACAGACCATCTTTTTCCCATTGTTCAATATCCCAGGACATTGACAACAGGTTGCGGCGAATATCTGCCGGGGGCTCTTCAAAGGTAACGAAGACCCCGGCTTGTTGTTTGCGACGGATTCCCTCGGCAAGAAACTGGGCAGCGAAAACCGTTTTGGCGCTTCCTGCCGTACCAGCGACCAAGGTGGTGCGGCCCATGGGCAATCCCCCCTCAGCAATCAAATCAAAACCTTCGATGCCAGTACTCAGTTTGATCAGAGGGGAGAGAGAGTGCTTGGGTTCCATGACATGCTCCTTGCAGCGTTTATTTGCTGCGGATTGGTTTAAGATCCAGTCCCAACAATACCTTTTCCGTATTGGAAAGGTCGCCGATGATGCGACGCAAGGGTGGGGGTAGTTCACGAATCAAGGTAGGTGTTGCCAAAATTTTTTCATCTTCGGCCAATCCGGGATGTTCCAACACATCGATGACCAGCAACTCATAGTCGACCAACTCCTGATCGCAGATCCGTTGCAGGTTGGAAATGGCTTGTGCCGATCGGTGGGTATGCCCGGTGATGTAGAGTTTTAACTGATAGGTTTCCTTTTCAGCCATCGGTCGATTCCTTGCTGGTGCTGGGCAAACATGATTGGGTGCGCTCGACAGCTCTTGCGCTTGTGTCTAACTTTTTCACTAACATTGATTGCATCATCTTTTCTCTGGAGAGGGCTCTCTGCTGGGTGGTTTGCCAATCCGCAAAGCATAGGGACGGTATTGGGAGACCAGCAGACCCATCAGTTGCAGGGTGAGCAACCGTCCTTCCTCGCTATAGGCTTGTTCGCGAGCAGGATTATGTTTTCCGCTTAAGCGGTTGAGTGCTTCCAGATAGATTTCCACCACATCGCGTGGACCACACTTCAAAAAGCTTAATTCACGGGCAATATCGGCCAGAACAGCCGAAAGATCATAGTTTACTTTATGGGTGCGCTGTTCGATAGCCTGTTCCAGAGTATCGGCAAAACGATCCGAGAATTTACTGAACAGATCCGGCAAACTTTGTTTAATGGGCGGTACGCCGAGCAAAGCAGAGGAGACATTGCTGCGTTTGACGATGCGATCCAGAAAGATACGTTCTTGTGCACGCCGTTCCGACTCTTGCACATCGAGCAGTTCTTGCCGCAGGGAGAAGCGTTCGACGGCATAACGGACAGCTCGTTGCAGCAGTGGGCCGGTGATTTGTGCTTTAATCAGGTAGTCTTGGGCGCCCAAACGCATCGTTTGCAGGGCCAACGACTCATCTTCCAGGCCGGAAAGCACCACGATGGGCAGAAAGGAAGCGGTTTTTTGCAAACGGATGTAGGTATCCATCCCTTGGCTGTCTGGAAGATTAAGATCGACCACCACGGCGGCAAAACTCTGAGCAGAAATCTGGTTAACAGCCTCTTGCAGGGTGGTTACCTGTGTCAGGTGCAGTTGCGGCAAAGCGGCGCTTGCCGAGGAGTTGTGTTGACTTTCGTGCAACCACTCCTGCAGCAGATGGGCAAAAGCAGGATCATCCTCAATCAGCAAAACCGGATAGTGGATTGCTGACGAAAGCTCGGCACCGGCAAAAGGTTGGCCAAAAGGATCAAGCAATGCGAGCTCCTGGTTTGTCAATTTGCGGCAGTTTGACCACGGTAAACCAAAACTGTTCAATGGAGCGGATGACCTGGAAAAACTTTTCCAGATCAACGGGTTTACTGACATAACAATTTGCATGCAGGGCGTAGGAGCGCAGAATATCCTCTTCGTCGCGGGAGGTGGTCAGGATGACAACCGGGATGGCTCTCAGCGTGGGATCTTGTTTGATTTCCTGCAGTACCTCGCGGCCATTGCGCCGAGGCAGATTGAGATCCAGCAAAATCAGATCGGGACGGGGTGCATTCTGGTAGGGATCTTGTCGGCGCACAAAAGCCAACGCCTGTTCGCCATCATAGACCGCATGCAGACGATTATTGATTTTGCTCTCCAACAAAGCCTCTTTGGTCAGAGCAATATCGCCAGGATTATCTTCAATCAGAAGAATTTCTATGGGTTGCACAGAATCGTCCATCGATTGTCTTCTCTCCTTTGTCCCCTGCTTGTCTGATTATGGGAAAAACTGATCCCCAATGTAAAGAATATTTAGTGTGAGTCGATGTTAATTTTACAGGGAGGAAGAGAACTTCTCTGCTTCTTCGTTTGTTTGTTGTGGGGCAGGCAGAAAAAAGGAGAAGGCACTCCCCTCTCCTGGAACCGATTCAACCATCATCCAACCGTTATGGCGCTCGACAATGCGTTTGCAGATGGAGAGACCAATGCCGGTGCCACTATAGCTGACTCGACTGTTCAAGCGTTGGAAAATTTCAAAAATACGCTCTTGATGGGTAGGATCGATACCGATTCCATCATCCTTGATTGTGATAATCCAGGAGTTTTGATAGGGTTTGGCGGCAATATCAATGTGTGGAATCTGACCGGGGAGGCGAAATTTAATGGCATTGCTTAACAGATTTTGCAACAGTTGCACCAGTTGCTGCTGATCTCCCCATAGCGTAGGCAGAGTGCCACAGGTGATCTGCGCCGAGGATTCCTGGATGGTCAGGTGCAAATTTTCCATGGCTCGTTGCACCAGTTGGTCAGCGACAAGCGGCTGTATATGAATGGGGTGGGTGCCGACACGAGAATAGCCGAGCAGACTGTTGATCAACTCCTGCATGCGTTGACATCCCTCGGCAGTAAAATCGATAAATTGATCAGCTTTTTCGTCCAATTGCCCATGATAACGACGTTTCAGCAGTTGTACGAAACCGCTGATTTGCCGTAACGGTTCTTGCAGGTCGTGGGAGGCGATATAGGCAAACTGTTGCAGATCCTGGTTGGATCGTTGCAATTCACGGGTGCGTTGGGCAACCTGTTCGTCCAGAACTGTGGTCAGATGGCGCTGCATCATCTCTGCTTGTTTGATACGGGTTGTCTCCTGACGCATCACCAGGAGGCGCAGCGGTCCATCGCTTTGAAAAGGTGTGATGGTGCCAATAAACCATCGACCGTGGCGTTGTTCGGGCCAATGAAACTCCATGCTCTGCTGAGAGAGTTCGCTGCGGATGATTTTGGAGATGGTCTCGGCAAACTGCCGGCTGGGGCTGTTTGGGCTCTCTTCTGCGCAGCAGGCTTTAAGATAGTTGCTTCCTTCCTGCAGATGACCGAAGGGGATTTGCGCGAAGGGCAATTGGGGAGGCTGCATCCAGGCTTGATTGACTGCCAGGATTGTGCCTGTTTGGTCGAGCACGCAGAGTGGTTCGGGCAGAGCATTGATGATCGAGCGGGAAAAACGTTCATTTTCCCGTAAAGCGCTCTCCATTTGTTTGCGTTCGGTAATATCAGTAGCCACACCGGCGACCGCATAGGGCATTCCCTGCAGATCGAGGAGAGGAAACTTGGTGACCAAAAAGGTGTGCAGACCGTCAGGTTGTGGAATAAACTCTTCTATTTCCAGGATATTTTGCTGAAGGGCTCTTTGATCGTTTTCATGATACAGGGCAGCCAAGGCGGGAGGAAAGAGCTCATAATCACTACAGCCGATGATCTCCAGACTGTTTTTGCCGAGCAGCAGTTCAAAGGCACGGTTGACCAGCAGATAGCGACCATCACTATCTTTCAGAAAAATGACTGAGGCGGTGCGATCGAGAATGGCCTGCAGTGTGGCTTGACTTTCGGCGACTTGCGTTAAAGCCTTTTGCAAAGTTTCCTGATTTTTTTTGCGTTGTGACACATCACGAAAATTGCCATGCACCAGACGGATGGAGCCGAGGTCGCAGAGTCCGGCACGAATTTCCACGGGGATGCGCTGACCATTTTGGTGGATGACTTCTGCTTCTATGGTATCTATGCCACCAGTGCGCACATGTTCTTGAAACAGGTGGATATAATATTCGGCCTCTTCTGGGGGATGGAGGATGGTCAAGGAGCGTCCGATCAGCTCATGAGCGGAGCGACCGAGCAGCTCTTCTGCTTTGCGATTGGCATCCAGGAGTTGTCCATTGCCGGCATCTGCGATAAAAATGGCATCGTTGGCTGTTTCGATCAGGGTGCGAAATTTTTGTTCTGAGCGGTAGAGATGTTCTGTATATTCTTGTTGCTGTTGCAGGAGTTTTTGGTATTGCTGGCCAATTTTTTTTTGGTACCAATAGGAGATCAGCAAGGCTGCAAGCAACAGAAACAGTGCGGCAAAGAGCGGTCCAGAAGCAATCTCTGGATAGGGCAGAGGAGTGTGCGATAGCTCTCTACTTGTCTCTGGCCAGGGCCAATAGACAGAGAAGATGCCGGCAATGAGACAGGCGCTGGCCACCAGGAGCAAGAGAGTTGCTTGCAGCAAATAATTTGTTTTCAACTTATGGTCACCCAAACAAGTAGTGCAAGCAATAGAACCGGTTGTTTTAATTTGTATTTAATTGTGCATACCCCAATGTCAGCGTATTAATCGTGTATAGTCTCTTTATTCGTGCATGCTAAAGCGTTGCAGTGCCTGATCCAGTTCCATGGCAATGCGCCGCATGGCACTGGCTTGCTGCATGACCTCTTTACTGACCTGTTGAATGCCATCGGCGGTATGGGTAACATCACGGGCATGATCGACCATCTCTTTGGCGGCTTGATTGGCTTGTTGCACATCGGTGCTGACTTTTGCGGCACCATTGGCGACATCGCGAATATTTTCCCGTGAATCATTCATATTGACGCTGGCGCCCAGGACGCTACGGGTGACATCAGCAACTCCCAGGGTAATTTCATTGACGTTGCGGGTCAACTCTTTAATGCCGTCACCGGCCACGTGCACCTCTTGGGTGACATCACCGGTTTCCCGTGCCACATCGCTCATCGAGCGGGAGATTTCATCCAGCGCTTGGGATTGATCGTCCACTGCTTGTAAAATACCGACGTTGCTGTTGCGCAACCGTTCAATCAATGTGGAGGTCTGTTGAGTGGCGACGCTGGCTTCACGGGTGTTGCCCCATATGCGCTAACATGTTTTCCCCGATACAGCCATTTGTCGCTTACGTTTTCGCGGTGATTCTGCCAGTTGGGTCAGGATCACAGACCAATCTTTCATGACATTGTCGAAAGAAAATACTGG
>NZ_RXIU01000082.1 GCF_004217665.1 Candidatus Magnetaquicoccus inordinatus
CATGATGCCAAACACAAACACGGACATAAAGCCGCTGCCATGAACAGCCAATGCAATCATGAAGGAGCCAATGACGCCAGCCAGGACAGCGATGGGGGCAAAATCGTTCAAAACACCAAATTGTTTATGGGCGATCAAAAAGATGATGAGATAGCCAACGATACCTCCAGTCAAAATGCCGAGTAATGCTTCACGGACCAGATCAAAGAGAGCTTTTGAGAGCGAAAATTCACTGGTTCCCATGGCCACACCCAACAAAGCAAAGGTGATAATGGCTCCCATGGCATCATTGAATGCGGACTCGCTCATTACGGTTTGTGCAACACGATCCTTGATCGGTACCTGCCGAAAAACCGGCACCAAGGTTGCTGGATCGGTAGAGGCAATGGTGGCTCCCAACAAAAGAGCAACAATAAAAGGAACATGCAGGATATAATATGCGGCACCCGCTGTGATAATGGCAGTGATCAGGACACCGATGGTTGAAATAACGGTGATGGTGATCCAAACTTCGCTGAGAACTTTGAAACGCAGTGATGCCCCACCATCAAAAAGGATATAGGCGGCTCCCAGAGTCAAGATACCTTGGTTGATTGCTGAATCGGTTGGAATGGCCAGCAGACCGGCAATATCGACAAAAATGCGACCTGTAAGGCCGCTGTTGGTCCCATCTCCTACCAGAAAGCCGATGGTTTGTGGTCCAAGCACCATGCCAACCACCAGAAAAATGGCTACATCAGGAATTCCAGTTCTTCGTGCAAGGACAATTCCTGCCAAACCTATTGCCAACATGAATCCCAGAGCCCTGATTAAATGGTTGGCTATTTCGATTGCCGCCGATGCTTCCATAATGTTTTCACCCCCTACATGATTAAATGAAACCTCCATCACTTGTTGATGCAGATGATTCATCCAGACCCGAATTGGTTGAGAACGGATGCAGGATACTATTCCTGGATATAATGTGTGGTCAAGTTGTGACGTGGTTGTCACGACCGGTCAGATTTTGTTGCAACTGCACAATCTGTTCGATTAGACGATGCGAACGGTTGGCCATGCTGAGCAGAACACGCAGAGCGAGGGTAGGATCTTCTTGTATCCATTGCAAAAATCCACTTTTATCAATGGTCAGCAAACGGCTATCCACCACAGCACGAGCAGTCAAGATACGCGGCATGTCTCCAAAGAGTGAGGTTGTACCAAAAACTTCATTTTTTTCCAAAATCTCCAAGCTTAACCAGCAGGCATCCTTGTTTTCGTAGCTCATCTCTACCTGCCCTTCGAGAATGGCATAACAGCAATCGGCGGGATCTCCCTGGCGGAAAATAATCTCTCCGGCAGCATAGAGTTTGCCCAAGCCTTGCGCTACCGAGTTGCGAAACAGCATTACAACGACTCCTTTTTAGTGATGTGAGTTTCTCCCTGGACGCAATAGAGAGAGCAGATTCCAGAGAGTTTTCCATTGCAACAGTTCACCGGCAATGTGCATATAGGTGGCACTGCCGGTAAAGGTGTTCCAGAAAGCAGAGGAAAGAGGACAAGCGTTGCCCTCTGCCTGACAGCGTTCACGACGCAAAACAGCCATCATCGCTTGGCGAAGCAGAGGAAAAAAGCGAAACAGATTGTCGCAGGCAAACAGCAAATGGCCCAGGCGATTATCCCACAGCAGGGAACGGCAGACCGGCCAATAATGTTTCTTGAAATCGCTGGCCGCCACGCCATGGGCCAGAGCCGTATAGGCCAGCCGTTTGGCCATCCGATAGGCAGAGCCAATGCCATCTTTGTAGAGGCGGGAGACACTGGCATCACCGACCATGACAACCCGATCGCCGAAAGGATTGCTGGCTGGACCTACGACAATGCTGGGTTGACAGTGACAGGGTTGTACCGGAATCTCCCATCCTTGCGGCAGACATTTTTTTACTTCGGGAGCGGCAAAAAATTGCTCAATCACCTCTTGATCAATATGATCACCCAGAATGACCAGTGTGGCATAGTGTCCTTTGGGAGTGATGGCGGCAAATTTAAGGTGCGGAATGTTGAGCAAAAAAACGTGCATGGCATGGCCAAGATGTTGCTGCACCTGTTCGGCGCCATAGTAGAGTTCGGCAACATAGGCTCTGGTTGTTTGGGGGCGTTGGTAGGCAAAATCAAGCGCTTCAAAGAGTTGCAAACTCTTTTTTTGGTTGATGCCCACAGCGCCCACCAACAGATCATAGCGTTGTGGAGGTTGATTGGCACAACTGACCACCGGAAAACCCTGCTCGCGGCTGAGTTCCGTCACCGCATAGGGAAGATGGCGGGCCCCATTGGCAATGGCCATCTGCAAGAGAAATTGATCAAAGCTTTGCCAGGGTAGAGGCAGTTGGTGCTCAGAGCCTTTGGGACCAGCCCCACGAAAAATGGTGGCAATGCGCATCTCCTGGCGTGGCGCATCTATACGGGCAGATTCCTGATCGGTGTGGAGGATATAGGCATTGATGGTATCGATAACCACGGAATTGGGAAGCAGGATCCCTTCAGCGGCCAGCATCTGGATGAGAGATTCCGAGATCACACCACCGCACATGTTGCAACCAGTGGGTCCGGTGCAGTTGTACCGTTTTGGTTCATAAATGTCGATCGACAGTTGCAGACGCAGTTGGCGGGCCAAATCAAGCAAAAAAATGGCACTCAATGTTCCACCAGGACCGCCTCCTACAATGGCTACCGTCGACCCGTTAGCCAGTTTCACCTCTTGTTTTCCTTGTTGCAAGACCGGATAATTTCCTCTTCCATACAGTGAATTTTCTCTGATTGTGCTGCTCAGTGCAAGTCTGTTGACGATAATGGCAGAGAGGATTGACAAATGGATAAGTGAAGTCCATTTATTAATAAGCAGTTAGTTGTCTCATTTTTTTTGGATTGTTGAGGCGATGATCGATCTTGCCTGGCCTTGGGGCCTGCTCTTTTTGCCGTTGCCATGGATGGGACGTTGGTTGTTGCCTGCTGTTCCTCCCTCTGGCAAGGCGGCGCTGCATATTCCAGGTGCCGCACTCTGGCATTTTCCTGCCCGTACTGCACCTGCCGCGCACAGTCGCTCGCCATTGCTTTGGTTGCGGACGCTGGCTCTTTTGACCTGGATCTTGCTGGTACTGGCCGCTTGTCAACCGCAATGGTTGGGAGAAGCCTTGCCGGTTGCCAGCAGTGGCCGCGATTTGTTGTTGGCCGTCGATCTTTCCGGGAGCATGGAGACCCGTGATTTTATCCTGGAAAAACAGACCGTGGACCGTTTGACTGCGATCAAGCAGGTGGCCGGTGCCTTTATCGAACGACGACATGGCGACCGTGTGGGTTTGATTCTTTTTGGCAGCAATGCCTATCTGCAGGCCCCCTTTACCTTTGATCGGCGCACGGTACAAACCTTTCTGGCAGAGGCGGTGATCGGTTTGCCCGGCAAAGAGACGGCAATCGGTGATGCCATTGCCCTGGCGGTAAAAAAATCTACCGAGATACCTGCCTCTCCTGCTGCACCGGCTGCAAGCCCGGTCGTGCCTGCCCAGCGCCGGGTGCTGCTGCTGTTGACCGATGGCGCCAACAATGCCGGGCAGATTACCCCTCTGCAAGCAGCACAGTTGGCCGCTACTGCCGGTCTGCGCATCTATACCATCGGTATCGGTGCCGATGAGCTGCAAATACGTACCCTGTTTGGCACTCGAACGGTCAATCCCTCCGCCGATCTCGATGAAGAGGCGTTAACGGCCATCGCTACCCGTACCGGTGGACGCTATTTTCGGGCTCGTGACACCATAGCCTTGCAAGAGATCCATCAATTGCTGGATCAGTTGGAACCGGTGGTCCAAGAGGCGCAACGCTTTCGTCCCTTCATCCCACTTTTCCATTGGCCCTTGGCGGTTGCCCTGTTTTTGGGCGCTGGGCTCTGCACCTGGGAGGCATTGGCGCGACCATGGCGATGAGCTCCTTGCACTTTTTGCGGCCATGGTGGTTTTTGGCGCTGCTGCCGCTGCCCTGGCTGTTGTGGCGCTGGTGGCATCGCCATGCGGGGGCCACCGTATGGAACCAGGTGTGTGACCCGCATCTGCTGCCCTATCTGCTGGAGCAATCCACCTCCTCTACATCCCGTCGCCGGGTTTTTTTGTTGGCTCTGGTGGCTCTGCTTTTGATTGGCGCATTGGCTGGACCTGTCTGGCAAAAAGTTCCGCAACCTCTGCTGCACAATCGTTCGGCATTGGTGATCGTGTTGGATCTTTCCCGCTCCATGGAGGCAGCCGATTGGCAGCCCAGTCGTCTGGTGCGCGCCAAACAAAAGATAGTTGATCTGTTGCGGCAGCGGCAGGATGGGATAACAGCCCTGGTGGTCTTTGCCGGTGAGGGGTTTGTGGTGACCCCGCTGACGGAGGACAGTGCCACGATTATGCTGCAATTATCCGCTTTGCAACCACAACTGATGCCGGTGCAAGGGAGTCGCCCGGAGCGGGGTTTGCGCAAGGCTTTGCAGTTGCTGCAACAAAGTGGCATTCGTCACGGCCAAATGCTGTTGTTGACCGATGGCTGGGAGGGTGAGGAGAGTGTGGTGGCCGAGGTCGCCGAGAGCGGTCACCGTTTGGCGATTCTTGGCGTGGGTACGCCACAAGGGGCGCCAATTCCACTGCCAGAGGGTGGATTTCTCAAAGAGAGCAATGGCGAGATTGTTATTGCCAAACTGGCAGAGGAGCAGTTGCGGCGTTTGGCGCAAGCTGGTGGTGGCGACTATCAGCCATTGCGCAATGAGGATAGCGATTGGCAGAGCCTGTTGCAGCAGAGGGAAGATGTGCAGTCGCTGACCCGCACTGCCCATAATGCCGAGCAGTGGCGTGAAGAGGGGCCGTGGTTGGTTGTGGCGGCTTTGCCCTTACTGGCTTTGGCCTATCGACGGGGGGTGTTGTGGCTCTGGCTGTGGCTTTGTTTGTGGCCACACAGCAGCCAAGCAATGGAGTGGAGCGACTGGTGGCAGCGTCCCGATCAACAGGGGATGGCTCTCTGGCAGCAAAACAACCCTGCCGCTGCCGCAGAACGTTTCAGCGATTCTTTGTGGCGGGCTGCGGCTCTCTATCAGGCAGGTGAGAAGGAGAAGGCGCTGCAGCTTTGGCAGCAGGAGGGCTCGCCGCAGGCTTTGTATAATGCAGGCACTCTGTTGGCCGAACAGGGACGTTTGCCAGAGGCCGCCCAGTTGTTGCAGCAGGTGTTGCAGCGGCAGCCAGATCATGCCGATGCCCAACAGAATCTGCAGTGGGTGCAGAAGGCGCTGCGCGGACAAGAGGAACAAAAAAAAGGGGCAGGGCAGGAGGACAAGCAACAAAAAAACCAGGAGAGTGATGCTGCAAAGGGTCAGAAAGATGCGGCAGCAGAGAAGAGTGCGCAGCAGCAGGAGAGAGAAAAGAGTCAGCAACACTCTGCAAGCAGTGCGCTGCCTGAACAGGGTCAAAGCAGAGAAAAGCCGCCCGGCGAGCCAGATAAGGGTCAGAAAGAGGCCAGCAGAGCAGAAGAGGCAAAGGAGAAACAGCCGCCGGTACAATTGCTGGAGAGCAAAGAGGGCGAACAGGCTCTATCGCTGCGCGAAGCGGCCACACCGCCTACTGAAAATGAAAAAGCGGCGCAGTTTTGGCTGCGTCGTGTCCCGGATGATCCTGGTGGACTATTGCGCCGTAAATTTCTCTATCAATCGCAACGGGATACTCCCGGAGCGTTACAGGAGAAGATCAAGCCATGGTAAGAAATTTTTTCTTCCTGTTGTTGCTGATGTTGTTCAGTTTATCCGCTGTTGCACCGGCAGGCGCGGCAGTGCAGGTGCAGAGTGATCGGACGACACTGCTGGAACAGGAGTCGTTTCAGTTGCTGTTTACGACGACGCAACCTTTGTTGGCAACGCCCGATTTTCGTGTGTTGGAGAGGGATTTTACCATACTGGAGCAGCGGCAAGAGAGCCGCGTGCAGTCAAACAATGGGGAACGCTCTCTGCAAAAGCGCTGGGTGGTGACAGTGATGCCGCGTAAAAGTGGCAGTATCAGCGTGCCACCGATTCGTTTTGGCGAGCAATGGAGTCCAGAGTTGACCCTGCACATTCAAGCGGCCAGTGCGACTGCGGGTAAACGGGAGGGGCGAAAAGAGGGCGAAGATCTGTTTCTGGAGCTGCAGGTCACTCCAGACAAGGTGATGGTGCAGGGGCAGTTGTTGTATACGGTGCGTTTTTTTCGGGCCATTGAGATTGCTGGTGCAGCATTGAGTGAACCAGAGTTGTCTGGGGAGCAGGCGGTGGTGGAAAAGCTGGGTGAGGATCGCAGCTTTGAGAGCAACCGTGGGGGGCGTCGTTATCAGGTGGTCGAACGTCGTTATGCACTGTTTCCGCAAAAGAGTGGCCGTCTGCGCATTCCCCCTTTGCAACTGGATGTGCAGAGTGGTCGCCGAGGGGTTTTTCAGTTATTGGATGATGCGTTGCTTGGACGAGCAGGGGAGATCAAACGTCTCCATTCAGAGGCGGTGGAGGTAGAGGTCAGCGCACAACCGGCAGAGACGATGGCGGATCGTTATTGGTTGCCGGCCTATCGTTTGCAGTTGTTGGAAAAGTGGCAGGAGTCGCCGCCCCGTTTGCAGGTTGGGGAGTCGGTGACTCGGACTCTGACCCTTCTTGCTGATGGTTTGCCGTCGGCGCAGTTGCCAGAGCTGACACCGTTGTTGCTGAATGGGCCTGGCGGGGAGATGAAGATCTATCCTGATCAGCCGCAGCTTACCGATCAACGCCAGGCCACCGGCATCATCGGCATGCGTCAAGAAAAGTTTGCTTTGTTGCCGAACAAGGCTGGGCAAATCGTTTTGCCGGCCATTGAGATTGCCTGGTGGAATGTAGAAAAGCAGAGCCGCGAGATTGCCCGTCTGCCAGAGCGTGTTTTAATGGTGGCACCAGCCGCACAGAGGCAGAGTGACAGCGTGGTGGTTTCAGACAAAGCTGCCCAGCCAACGGTGTCAGTGCCTGCGGCGCTTGTGGCCGATAAGAGTTCTGAGCGAGCGAGCGCGGCGGGAGAGCTTTTTGCGTACTGGTTGGTGCCTGTTTTGGCAACAGGGTGGGGGTTGACCTTGTTGTTATGGGGTTGGAGTTCTTGGCGTAGACGCCATCGCGTGTCGACGCCCTCTTCTGTCGGCTCAGAGTTGCCGAAGCAGAACCATCATGCAGCGTTGCGCCGGGCCTGTTTGGACAATGCGCCGCAAGAGTGTCGGCGCATTTTGCTTTTCTGGGCGCAAGAGCGTTGGCCGCAGCAGCGTTTGGCCCATTTGAACGATCTGCAGCACTATTGGCAGCGCATGGGATGGCAGGAGTTGTTGGTGGCGCTGCATGAGCTGCATCGCTGCTGTTTTGCGACCCAGGAGCAGGTTTGGCAGGGGGAGAGGTTTTGGCAGCAACTGCAGGATGTGCTGCCGCAACAGTCGTTGCTCCAACAGGAAAAGCTGCCGCCCTTATATCCCCTGCAATAGCCGCAGCGGGTAAAGGGTGGAGGCCAGAGCTGCACAGTTTTGCATGTGGCAACGGTGAGAAAATGTGCCAATGCGCTTGCCCTGGTTGGAATATTTTATTTGCTTTAAGAGTTGACGCTGTGTTAAAGTGAAAATTATTACATTAGATTGATAATATTGCAAAGGAGTATTGCAATGAAGGTGGTTGATGAATCCATTCTTGAGTCAGGATCCCAATGGTTGCAAAAAGATGGGTTGGGACATGAGGAGATGGCAAAACGGATTTTGCAAATGGCTGTCGAACTTCCTTGTGGCTCCGTCATTGCCATAGAAGGAGGTTGGGGGCGAGGCAAGACAGATTTACTGGCCCGGATAGCGAGCAAAACCTACCAGTCACAAGAATTGCGTTTTTCATTTCATGGGGACAGGATTCATCCACGAGCGCTCTGGCTTAATCCTTGGCAATATACTCATCCCGATTTGTTGACGCCCTTAATGCATAAGCTCCATAAGCGTTTGCCCCCTGCCGACACCGAAGAGTCTATTGAGAATAAAAAGCGCTCTCTGAAAGCCTTGGCAGGTTTGGCTGCCGCCGGGGTGGGGATTGGTTTGAAAGGGTTGAGCAATCTTTATGGTATGGGGGCATATTATGAGAAAGTGGCAGAGTTGGTGGTGGGGGCCCTGAAAAATACGGGCGATACCCTGGTGGATAACCGTTTTACCGAGGAGATCAAGAAGGAGATTTTTTTGCAAGATCCCATGGAGAAGATGGCCGCCAATTTTAACACGCTGGTGCGAGAGGTGTTGGGAGGGGAGGGAGCGCGTCTGCTGATTTGTGTAGATGATTTGGATCGCTGTTTGCCTGCCCGGCAAGTGGCTTTATTGGAAGCTTTTCATTTTTTAACCGCTACAGAGGCCCCGGTAGTCTTTATCATCGCCATCGATCCGGCGCTGGCAGAAAAATCTGTCAAGACCCACTATGATGTACAATATTTTGATCCCAGAACCTATTTGGATAAGATATTTTCTTTTCGTTTGTCTTTGCCTTCTCTCAGTGATGACTCTATCAAAATGATGGTTGCAGACTGGTTGAATAGATTGAGACAAAATGAGATTCACTATGTGTTAGAGTGGTCTGGTGAAACAAGCAGTGAACATATCGTAAATTTATTTCCTGATGTATTGACAACAACAAGCCTGAGAAATCCTCGGCTTGTGGATAAATTACTGACGCGGGTACGTTATTTGTGGGCAATTCATGAAGATTCAGGCAAAAAAATTGAGAAGGGTGATTTGGCGCTGATAGTGAGATGGATGGCTATTGGCGAGCGTTGGCCAGAAATAAGGCTCAGTCTGCAGGAGAGTGGTCATATGATCAGTAGAATTAATTCTATTATCAGCTATTATAAGTACGGTAGTCCCAACAACTTGTCTGATGTGCGTGAAAGTGCTAGAATGAAGGCATTACCATCTCCATCTGAACGGCCAGAAATGGAATCAATTTGCATTGATGATGTTGATCGAGGAAAACACTATCCCCGAATTGATAAAATGTTGCTCAATGCAGGTTTATGAGTGCTTAGTTATTATTGTATTCTGCAATGTCCGACAGCAGTCACTCTGGGTGCACTATTAAACAGATGGCCAACTGTTCCAGACTCTCCTCATCTTCAAGCAAGCGCTTGCGCTTTGTGGCTCCCATTTCCATAAGCTTGCGTTTCTGTAAAACGTCGCCACTTGCTGGACTTTGTCCCTCACCTGCCAGGAGGGCATAATCCCCTCCTGTACCTCCATAATCATTTTTTGTTTTTTTTGATGCGCTTGTCTGCTTTTGCAGTTGATTTATTGCCCTTGCAGAGGGCATCATGCACACGGCTTATGGGGCACGGGATGATGGTTGACTCCCGCAAATCTCAAGATCCTGCTGCCACATGGATCGATTCACTATGGATGCACTCCACTCTCAGCTTGATCTGAACACGGCGATATTCTTTCTGATGACCGTCACGGCCATGGATGGACTTATCGCGCTTTTGGTCTGGAACGGCCATCGCAATATCCAGGGATTGGCGACGACTGCTGGCGGTTTTTTGGCTTTCGGGGTGGCAGTCTGGATGCTGCCAGCGCAATCCATCCCCTTGGTCACATTGCGTAATACCCTGTTCAACGCATCGCAGGCCATGGCCGCCGAAGGGATGGCCCAGTTGTTGAATAAACCCAGATTGCGCTGGCTGCCCTGGGTGGTGATCCTGTTCAGCATCATCTTCTGGCCGGTGGCGCAATTATACATTCCAGCCCATGAAAGCGTGCAGGTCAGAACCATCGTCTCTTCGCTGTTGAGCATTCTGCTCATCGGGCGGATGCTCTGGTTGATGCTGCTCGAACAGAACCAGACCCGTCTGTTGCACTATGTGACCCTCATCAACCAGGCTTTGATGTTGCTCACGGTGCTGAAACGACTCTCCCAGGCGGCAGTCGTGCCGTGGAGCGGTGCCGATTTTTATTCAACCGAACAGGCATGGTTCTATTTTTTGCTCTGTATCGAAAGCAACTTTATGTTTGTCTGTCTGCTGATCATGGTCGGCGAAAAGCTGTCATGGCAGTTGCGCAAGCGTAATGATGATCTTTCTTTGGAGGTGCAGTGGCGTATTCGTCTGCAAACCGAGGTCTCAGCAGCCCTGGATGAACAGTTGCGCAACCGTGATGAGCGGCGTCGTTTTATGCACGTGCTGGGTCATGAGATCGGCACACCGCTGGCGGTGATCGATCGCTCGGCGGAGTTGATCCAAAATATGCCGGAGAGCGCGCAAAAACGGATCGGCACCATTCGTTCGGCAGTACGGCGGCTCTCCCGCTTGAGCCAGGATCTGCTGATTGCCGAACGCTACTGCATGGATGATCCCCAAAAACAGGAGTTGGATGCCCAACTTTTGGTGCGTGAGGCGATAGATCTGGTGGAGGCCAGCGGCGCGGTCAAAGAGTTGCAACTGCAAGCAATCGATCATCCGATCCGACTCTATGGCGACCGCGAGATGATCTTGCTGGCCTTGACCAATGTGCTCAACAATGCGATCAAGTTTTCGCTCCAAGAGATACTACCCATTCTGATTACTCTGCAAGACGATGCCGAATGGGTGACGATTCGGGTGGAGGATTCCGGCATCGGTTTTCTGGATGCCGAGTTGCCCTCGGCCAGACAGCAATATTTTCGCGGTTCCAACGCCACCACGATCCCCGGCAGTGGTTTGGGATTGTATATCGTCGATCAGATTGTCAATAATCATGGTGGTCGCATTGAGATAGGCAACAGAGAAAATGGCGGGGCTGTGGTCACTTTGCAGTTGCCGAGCGGGAGAGGGAAGAGATGAGCAACGAAGTGTGCATTCTGGTGGTTGAAGATGAACAATCGCTGCGCGCTGATCTGGAGGATTATCTGACTGCCAAAGGTTATCAGGTCTACGGAGCCTCTTCGCTGCAGGAGGCCCGGCAGCAACTGCTCAACAACCGTTTGGATGCGGTGATTCTGGATCTTGGCTTGCCGGATGGCGATGGTTTTCAACTGCTGCCGCAGATTCGCAGCCAACTTCCGGGCTGTGGTACGGTAATTTTGACCGCTTATGGTGAGCCGGATTCGCGCATCCGGGCTCTTGAGGAGGGGGCCGATGCCTATCTGGTCAAGCGTGCCACATTGCGCGAGATTGAGGCGACCTTGCGCAGCGTTCTGCGCCGCCTGCCGCAGATTGCGGCCGAGCTTCCTGTGGGGGGCAACTGTTGGATTCTGGACAAGGTCAACTGGACCCTGTCGTCGCCCAACGGTTTGAGTGCGGCGCTGACCAGTACCGAAATGAGCTTTTTGTCGGCTCTGGAGGAGAGTCGTGGCGCTCCTTGCACCAGGGAGGAGCTGGTGCGTCTGCTGCTGCGGCGGGTCAATAGCGATGAGCAACGCAATCTGGATGCGGTGGTGCGCCGTCTGCGCCGCAAAATCAGCCTGGAGACCGGCATGGATCTGCCGGTGAAGGTGGTCTATGGAGTGGGCTATGCCTTTCCGGCGCCGCTGCGCTGCCTCACCGGTGCTTGAGAGGTGCTGTTTTGTCCCTACTGCCAGCGCCGTCAGAAGCTGGCACAGAACTGCAGATGCAGGGTGCGTCCGGGTGCTGGCAGTGAGCGGGTGGTGGCGGTTTGTGGCGCTTCGGGAAGCGCTTCCCGGTAGAGGCGATTGGTCACATTGGCCAGACCAGCAGAGAGCGCCAACTGCTTGCTGATTTGATAACCGCCATACAGATCCAGAGTGGCAAAGCCTGCCATCGCTCCCCCCCAGTCGGGGCCATTGCTGCCATGATTGCGCGTATCGACAGCACGCCGCTCATTGACCAGTCGCAGACGCAGGCCGCTGTTCCAGGGCTCTTCTTCGCCATAGGCATCGACAAACAGGTTGAGCTCCAACGGCGGCACCTGGTACAGAGGAGTCCCCTCCGTCACATTTTTTCCGCTCTGTCCCAGCAGATGCAGTCGGGTGGATAGGCCAGGGCGGATATTGCCCAACAGCTCCGCCTGCAGCCCCAGCAGGTTGGCCTGCAGGTTGCGTTGCACAAAGCCTTCATCGTTGCGCAAAATGCCTGTTTGCCCGTGCGCCCGTTCAATGGCAATAAAATCCTTGATATGATCGACAAAGCCGGAGAGACGCAATTCAAGGCTGCCAGCCTTGCCGCCCCGACCATAGCGCACAAAATTATCGCCCTTGAAGCGCCCACCGGCTTCGAGGCGATGGTGTTTTTCCGCCTTCAGGTGCGGATTGCCCACCTGTACCAGCTCTGCCACCCCGGAGTTGGCCATATAGAGCTCCACCAGTTCGGGCATGCGTACTGCGCGGCGTCCATCCAGAAACCATAACTGTTGGCTATCGGGCTGATATTCCAGACGCAGACGGCCACTGGGCTCCAGCAGCGACCGATTCAGCTCTCTGCTGCCATAATAGCGTTGATAGAGCTCTCTGGGAGTAAAATTGTAGAAAGCTCCGGCGGCTCCAGGAGCATTGGGTCGTTGATCGGCACGCTCCAGATCACTCTGTTGCAGATCCAGGCGCAACCCCCCTTCAAGCTTGTGGGCATTCTGTTGCCACCTGCTTCCCGCTTCGACCGCCATTTTTTGGCTCTGGGCATCAGGCATGCGGATGGCGGTGATGCGGTTGGGACCATATTCATGGCCATAGCGGGTGGAGTCATAGTGATCCACACTGCCTGCAAAGGTGAGCCATCCCCCCTCACGACGGGAAAAACGGGCGCTTGCCTGCCAGGATCCGGCATCCCCTTCCACAGCAATGCGTTGGGCAATCGGTTCACGCAAGGATTCATTGTCGGCCAGCAAGGTCATCTGATACCACCCCCCTTGCAGATCCAAACGGTCAAAATAGCCCTCCAGGGGCAGGGAGCTGGCGGTCAGAGAAAGCAATTGACGTTGCAACTGCGGGGCATCCAGATTGTATTGCGGCACCTTGCTGTCGGAAAAGAGGTCGCGAACGGCATAGAGAGTCAAGCGGGAGCCATTGTTGCTGCCTTTTTGCGCCAGCAGATATTCGGCCTCGCGGCGCAAGCCGCTGTTGATGGCTTGGCCATCGGCTGCGTTATAGCTCTGCTGCCGTTCGTGGCGAAAGGCTGCAATGAGACGGCTATCGGCGGACCACTGCTGCCCCACTCTTGCAGCCAGAACCTCGGTAGCGGCCAGCCCAGAGTGGCCGGAGATTGCCAACGGTGCGGAAAGGTTGTTGAGTGCCTCGCCAATGGGATTCCAGGGTGTGGCTGCCGGATGGCTGTAGGTGATGGTGCCTGCTGCAGTCAGCACCTTGTCGAGCGGAATCAGCTCTGGAAAATCCTGGGAGCCGTGTCGTGTCAAGCGTTGCGGGATAACGAAGGAGAGGTCGTCAGCAACTGCCGGCAGGGCTGCCAAGAGATGTGCTGCGCCAGTCAGTAGCGCCCAGGCAAGTGCTCTCCGGTTGTCGGCATGGGCTGCTGCAGGAGCTGAAGAATGGGGGCTGTTGCGTGGTTGGTAATCTTGGCCGCCTCTGTGGAACGTGGCGCTGCTTGACTGTTTATACCCTGTGCGCTGCATTTTATTCACCCCATTCGCCGCCTGCCGGAAAAGAGCCAACTTTCCGGCCATTCGGCTTCATCCCCCCTGTCAACGCACTCCATTGCCTCCTTTGGCATCCTCTGCATTTCTGCCTGCCAACCACCAAACCACTATGCCTGCAACAGGTATAATTCTGCCAGTCATTGTTTGAAAGGGTACAAATTGGTTTGATTTGATCCAATTAATATACCTTTTGTGCACGAACATACGCACAATTTGTCTGATTTTATCTATATTGTTTGGCTGTTGGTGCAGCAAGCCGGTTGCTACAATTCTGTTATGAGCAGATGGTGTTTTCTTCAAAACAGGAAGAGTAAAGGCAACCATGATGAGTAGAGATCCGGTACATGGCAAGAGAGGCTCCAGGCAATTGACCGCTCCCCTGATAGTGGCTTTGGAGCCGCGTTGGATGTTTGATGGTGCAGCAGTTGTCGATGCCCTGCATGCGTCAGCCGATAGCGCCAGCAACCATGCTTCATCGGCCGCAGAGGGGGAGGCAGCCAGCTCCGGCCACAGCAGTTTGCCAAACGCGCCG
>NZ_RXIU01000083.1 GCF_004217665.1 Candidatus Magnetaquicoccus inordinatus
TGCACCCACCAGGAGGAGATAATCTCCTCCTGGACCTCCATAATAGTTTTCTGATTTTCAAATGCGATTGCCCTGGTACAGACCTGAGTACAGACCTGAATAGTTACAAAAAATCTTTCAGACGCTCAAATCTTCCACTTCATCTTCTTCCACCTCTTTGCCCTCGGCCAGTAGCCGCAGATATTCGCGATGGCTATGCAGAGCGGAAAGCAGATAGGCCCAACTCATTACGAAGAGTGTCGAGGCCATGTGGATGGTCAAGACCGAGATGAAGATGACCACCCCAACCAAAGTGAGAAAAGGACGCTTACGGTGGTAATAAAAATCTTTCATGCTGCGGAAACGGATGGTGCTGACCATGAGGATTCCCAACATGAAGGTCATCACCAGAGGCAACCAGCGCCATAAACCTACCGCTGCTCCAGGGTCAGAGCGGATACCCAACTCTTGATAAAAGAGAATCAAGGCGGCAACCACTCCGGCTGCTGCTGGAATGGGTAGTCCCTGGAAATAGCGTTTGGAGACCCGTTCGTCTTGAATCACATGTTGCTGGACATTGAAGCGGGCCAGACGCAAGGCGCCACAGACTGCGAAAAGAAAAGCGGCTGCCCAGCCCACACGATGAAAAGGCTCCAGTGCCCACAGATAGATCAAGACCGCCGGAGCAATCCCAAAGGAGAGAAAATCGGCCAAGCTGTCATACTCTTTGCCAAAGGCGGAGGTGGCATTCATGGCCCGCGCTACCCGACCATCCAAACCATCAAACACGCCAGCGGCTAAAATTGCTTGGGCACTGTGTTCATAGTTGCCTCCCAGAGCCGCCATGATGGCATAAAAGCCAAAAAACATGCCTCCGGTGGTGAGCAGGCTGGGAAAGATATAGACGCTTTTGTTTTTGTTGATCAATTCGCTCATGGAGCCTTCTCCAGATGGGCGAGGATGGTCTCTCCGGCACGGGTATGCTCATTGAGAGAGACGGCAATACGGGCCGAGAGGGGCAGATAGACATCCACACGCGAACCAAAGCGGATCAAGCCGAAGCGTCCCCCGCGAGCAACCTCTTGTCCTGGTTGCAGGCGACAGATGATGCGGCGGGCAATCAACCCAGCCACCTGCACAAAGGGGATGACAACCCCAGAAGGGGAGGTCAAAAGAATTTCCATGCGTTCATTTTCCAGAGAGGCTTTGTCGAGAGCGGCATTGAAAAAGCGTCCAGGGTGGTAGGCCAATTTGCTGACTGAGCCGTCGATGGGGCAACGATTGACATGAACATTAAAAACATTCATAAAAATGGAGCATTTGCGTGCTGGTTGCCCGGAAAGAGGCGCGGCGGCTACCTCTTCGATCACGATGACCCGTCCATCGGCAGGAGCGATGACCAACCCTTCATCCATGGGAGGATGGCGTTCGGGATCGCGAAAAAACCAGATACACCAGCCAGTGAGGAGCCATAGCAAAATGGATCCCGGCACAGAGGGGCAAAAGATCTCCCCGGCGATGGCTATGGCGGCAAAGGCGGCAATAAAGGGAACCCCTTCGACAGCAACTGGGCTACGCACAGACAGAAAAACTCCTGAAACGAGAGAAACGGATGAGATGTGTGGGGGGAGTTGGCGGAGGGTGCGTTTGCCCCGCTCCGCCGCTGCACATCACGATTAGTTTTTGCTCTTATCTACCAACTGACCTTTTTTGATCCAGGGCATCATCTCGCGCAAGTTGCGGCCGACATCTTCGATAGGATGCTGTTGGCCACGACGGCGCAGAGCCTGGAAGTGGGCCCGTCCGGCCATATTTTCCAAGATCCACTCGCGGGCAAAAACACCTGTTTGCACCTCATCCAGGATCCGCTTCATCTCTTTTTTGGTCTCTTCGGTGATCACGCGCGGTCCGCGGGTCAAATCACCATATTCGGCAGTATTGGAGATGGAGTAGCGCATGTTGGCGATACCGCCCTCATAGATCAGGTCTACAATCAGTTTGGTTTCATGCAGGCATTCAAAATAGGCCATTTCCGGGGCATATCCTGCCTCCACCAAGGTTTCAAAACCGGCTTGGATCAAAGCGGTAATACCGCCGCAGAGAACCGCCTGTTCACCAAACAGATCGGTTTCGGTCTCTTCCTTGAAGGTGGTTTCGATGATACCAGCACGACCGCCACCGATGGCAGAAGCATAGGCCAGAGCAGTACGTTGGGCTTCGCGGGAATAATCCTGATGGATGGCAATCAGGGTCGGCACCCCACCACCACGGCTGTATTCGGCGCGCACCAAATGGCCGGGACCTTTGGGGGCGGCCAAAAAGACATCACACTCCAAGGGAGGTTCAATCTGACCAAAGTGAATATTAAAACCGTGGGCAAAAGCCAAAGAGCTGCCAGGACGGAGATTGGGGGCAATCGCTTCCCGATAGATGCGTGCTTGATGTTCATCCGGGGCCAGGAGCATGACCAGATCGGCGCTGGCCACCGCTTGCGGCAGGTCGGCTACTGACAGGCCAGCATTTTCTGCCTTTCTGCGGGAGGTAGAATCAGGACGCAGACCAACCACTACATCCATGCCAGACTCTTTAAGGTTGAGGGCATGGGCATGTCCTTGGGAACCATAGCCAATAATCGCGATTTTTTTTGCTTTCAGGTGGGCCAAATCCGCATCACGGTCATAAAATACTTTCATGCAGCGATTCCTTATTAAAAAGTAAAATGGTCAACAAAATCTTTGAGCTTGTGCATTCATCTGTTGCACAGATTTGGCGTGGCGCAAGGAAATCCTATACACCAAGTCTCTCTGTATGCGCTATCTTTCGTCGCGTATTGCGTCGTTTTGCCAGATGGTCTCAGCGCACCGAGCAAGGCATCTGCCACCTGCTGAGCTATTTCCGATTGCCACGAGCAAGGGCAACTTGACCGGTACGAACCACATCGGCAATGCCGTATGGTTCGAGCATGGCCAAACAGGCATGCAATTTGTCGTTATCACCGGTCACTTCAATAATCAAGGAAGTGGGGGTGGCATCGACCACTTGGGCACGAAAAATCGAGACAATCTGCATGATCTCCTCACGCGCGCTTTTATCGTTTGCGCCGCGGTCGGTAGTGACTTTGATCAACATTAATTCGCGGCCCACATGAGGACCATCGCTCAGGTTCACCACCTGGATAACCGGGATCAATTTGTTGAGCTGTTTTAATATTTGCTCAATGATCGGACCATCGCCACCGGTGACCAGAGTGATGCGCGAGCTCTGTTTGTCACCCACTGGGGCGACGCTGAGACTTTCGATGTTGAAACCGCGTGCAGAAAAGAGTCCAGAGACTCTGGAGAGCACACCGGCTTCATTTTCGACCAACACGGAAATGATGTGTTTCATGGTTGTATCCTATAGAAGCTCACCCAGGATCATATCTTGCAGGGCACCACCGGCTGGGACCATGGGATAGACGTTGGACTCACGCTGTACCTGGAAATCCATGAGTACTGTACCGGGATGGGCCAAGCCCTGCCGTAACGTGGGCAGCACATCCTCGGGACGATTGCATTTCAGGCCCAACGCCCCATAGGCTTCGGCTAATTTGACAAAATCGGGAGCGACCGCAATATCGGTTTGTGCATAGCGCCTTTCATAGAAGAGCTCTTGCCACTGCCGTACCATACCCAAAAAACCATTATTAAGGATAATGATTTTAACAGGCAACTGGTATTGCAGACAGGTGCCCAACTCTTGGATATTCATTTGGATGGATCCGTCACCCGTGATCACCACCACTTGTCGCTCCGGAAAGGCCACCTGTGCGCCCATGGCAGCGGGCAGGCCATATCCCATGGTTCCCAGACCGCCGGAGGTCAACCAGTTGCGTGCTTGTTGGAAACCATAAAACTGGGCGGCCCACATTTGATGCTGTCCCACATCGGTGGCAATAATCGCCTGACCGTCAGTAAGCGAACAGAGAGACTCAATCACATATTGTGATTCGATAATCTCTGGACCTTGGTTGTAGCGCAGGCACTCCTTTTTGCGCCACTCTTCGATCATTTGCCACCAGGCTTGGCGATCTATTTGTTTTTGCTCGGTTTGCTCTTCGCGGATGACCGCATTGATCTGCTCCAAAACCAGGCGCACATCACCGACGATGGGCAGATCCACACGCACATTTTTGGAAATGGAGGTGGGATCCACATCAATGTGAATAATCTTGGCATGCGGTGCAAAGGCAGAGATTTTGCCGGTTACCCGATCATCAAAGCGGGCGCCCACAGCCACCAACAGGTCGCAGTTTGAGACCGCCAAGTTGGCTTCATAGGTGCCGTGCATTCCCAGCATGCCTAAAAAGTGCCGATCGTTGGCCGGGAAGGCTCCCAGACCCATCAGCGTATGGGTAATAGGCAGATCCAACGCCAGTGTCAGCCAGCGCAGCTCTTCCCAGGCATTGGCCAGGATGACGCCGCCACCGGTATAGAGCAGGGGACGTTGTGCTGCCTGCAACATCTCTACCGCACGACGCACCTGGCGGGGATGACCCTTCATGGTGGGGCGATAGGAGCGAATGTTTACCTCGCCGTTGGCAGGAGTATATTCTGTTTTGGTGTTGGAGACATCTTTGGGAATATCGACCAGCACTGGCCCCGGACGGCCACTTTTGGCGATATAGAAGGCTTCCCGCAGCACGCGCGCCAAATCACGCACGTCGCGCACCAAATAGTTATGTTTGGTGCAGGAGCGGGTAATACCAACGGTATCCACCTCCTGAAAGGCATCATTGCCGATCAGAGGAACCGGTACTTGGGCCGAAATACAGACCAAGGGAATCGAATCCATATAGGCGGTTGCCAAGCCGGTAACCGCATTGGTGGCGCCGGGACCGGAGGTGACCAATGCCACACCCACCGCACCGGTGGCGCGCGCATAACCGTCAGCGGCATGCAGTGCGCCTTGTTCGTGGCGGGAGAGAATATGGCTCAGTTTGTCTCCTGCCTTGTGAATTTCGTCATAGATGTAAAGTGCTGCACCACCCGGATAGCCGAACACGGTACGTACACCCTGTTCCAGCAGGCACTTTACGACAATTTCTGCACCTGTCAATTGCACCTTGCAACTCCCAACATGGCTGAGTTGATAAACTGTTTATAACACCCGGCGCACGGTTTCCAAGACCCGCTTACGAGTAAAGGGCTTTTCCATCTGTTGGACGGCGCCAAAATCGCGAGCGATACGCAGGCTGAATTGGGCATCTAGGCCGCGTCCACCACCGGACATGGCTATGATTTTGATGTCCGGAAAGGCTTCCTGCAACTCCATAATCAATTCGACGCCATCTTTTTCTGGCATCAACACATCGGTAATGACCAGATCGAAGCTGGTGGAACGATAGCGTTGCACGCCCTGTTTGCCATCGACAGCCTCTTCGATTTGGTGACCCTCCTCTTCGAGGATCTCCCGCAGCAAAGCGCGAATGGAGGTGTCATCATCCACTACCAATATTTTTGCCATACTGTTCTACACCCCTTTTAAGCACGACTGTCTGACCGTATGCTCCGTAAGACCATCAATCAGTGTGTTTGTTCCGAACGAGAGCGACGATAAACCTCAATAGAGGCATCGCGCACCTCGCGGATCATCGCTTCCTTAACCGCTTCCAGCAATTCTACCGGTACTTGCAAAAGGCGGGCAATGCTTTTTATCTCTTCTTTGCCCTGAAAATGGCGTTCTGCCAAGGTTATTTTCAGAAAATCATCCAGAATGACCGCTTTGAATGCTTGGTCTGCGATGGTCAGATCGGCAACAGCCTTTTTCCATGGGTCGCCTTTTTTGATTTTTTTGCGCAAAAATTCGATGGCCCTGCTGTGCACCAGATCCTGATCTTCGCTAAAACCCGGTTGGACAACCTCGAAACGACTGTCATAATCCTCTTTTTCCGGGCGCAAAAGTTGCTCTTGATCTGTAGGTGCTGTTTTGGTTTTGCTCATGAGATCTCCACAGATGGGGCTGGTGTGGGCTGTTCGGGGGCGACTGGCTCTTTTTTATCCAGCAGCAGAACAATTTGGCAAGCCACGAAGATGGATGAATAGGTGCCCAGGACCACACCCACAAACAAAGCCAGGGCAAAATCGTGGATGACCAGACCGCCAAACAGCAACAGGGCGATCAAGACCAAAACCACGGTCAAAGAGACGATAATCGTGCGGGAGAGGGTGTCGTTGATGGCGCGATTGATCACCACACCCATAGGCTGTTTTTTCGAGCGAATGCGCTCTTCACGTACCCGGTCAAAGACCACGATGGTATCATTGATCGAGTAGCCGATGATGGTGAGAACAGCGGCCAAGACGACCAGAGTGAACTCCTTTTGGGTAAAGGAGAAGAGCCCCATGGTGATAATGACATCATGAATCAGGGAGAGGATGGCGCCATAGGCGAAGCGCCACTCAAAACGCCAAGCCACAAAGAGCAAAATAGCCAGCAAAGAGTAGAATACAGCCCATAAACCGCTGACCACCAGTTCAGAGCCCACTTGCGGACCGACAAACTCCACGCGGCGCAACTCCACCTTGCCTTCGCTGGCCACTGGTTTGAGTATTTCGACCATTTTGGCAGCCAAGGCGCTTTGCGCATCACTGCCAGAGCTCTGTTTGCCAACCCGAATCAAGATCTCTTCCGGGCTGCCAAACTCCTGAATGGAGACATCGCCCAGGGAGAGATGGCTTAAAGCGGTGCGTACCTGATCCAGATGCGGTGGTTTGGCAAAGCGCAGTTGCACCAAGGTGCCCCCGGAAAAGTCGATACCCAGATTGAGTCCTTGTACCCAAAGGGAGAGCAGGCTCAACAGGGTCAACAGACCGGAAAAAGAGAAAGCCAAAATCTGCGATCTCGTACAGACAAAGTCGAAGCGGGTTTTGTTATGAATCAGTTCCATGACGACAATCCTCTTGCACCGGTTGGCAAACACCACCTCCTGCAGAGTACAGGAGGTGGTGAAATGCACCCGGTTATACGCTCAGTGTTTTGACATGTCGGCCCTGCAAAATCATATCCAGTACCACGCGCGTTACAAAGACGGCGGTATACATGGAGATGACCAAACCGATGGAGAGGGTGACGGCGAAGCCTCTTACTGGTCCGGTGCCGAACTGGTAGAGCACCAACCCGGTAATCAGGGTGGTGATATGGGAATCCAGAATGGTAGCAAAGGCTCTGGAATAACCATGTTCGATGGCAGCCAGTGGTGTTTTGCCCACGCGCAACTCTTCACGAATACGCTCAAAGATCAGCACATTGGCATCCACAGACATACCCATAAGGAGCACTGCTCCGGCGATGCCGGGCATGGTCAAGGTGGCCTGCATCATGGCCAGGGCAGCCATCAGCATCAGCACATTCAACAGCACGGCCATATTGGCCAACCAGCCGAAGCCTTTATAATAGACACCCATGAAGAGCAGAACCAAGGCGCCACCGATCAAGATGGAGGCCAGGCCCTGATCGATAGAGTCCTGTCCCAGGGTGGGGCCAACAGTACGCTCTTCGACAATTTTAACCGGAGCCGGAAGCGCGCCAGCGCGCAGGATAATGGCCAGATCATGGGCCTCTTCTGTAGTGAAGCTGCCGCTGATTTGTGCCCGTCCCCCCTCGATTTTTTCCCGAATGACCGGTGCAGAATAGACTACATTATCCAATACAATAGCCATACGTTCGTTGACATGCTCGCCGGTGAGTTGGGCAAATTTGCGCTCTCCCTGACGATTGAAGGTAATCGAAACATAGGGTTCGTTATATTGCGTAAAGTTGACCCGGGCATCGGTCAACAGATCCCCGGAGAGGACAGTGCGTTTTTTGAGCAGATAGGAGGGCCGCCCTTTTTGTCCGCTTTCGCGGTTGCCATACAATACCACATCCCCAGGGGGTACACGACCCGAAAGGGCAGCATTCAGATCACCCTTTTCATCAACCATCTTAAATTCCAAGCGGGCGGTACGACCAATCAGGGCTTTGGCGCGTGTGGGATCGGTCAAACCGGGCAATTGCACCAGAATACGATCCTCGCCCTGTTTTTGAATGGTTGGTTCGGTGACGCCAAACTGGTCTACACGCGAGCGAATGGTTTGAATCGACTGATCCAGAGCAAAACGGCGTATCTCTTTCTGCTCTTGGGGTTTGATGGCCAAACGCACCTTTTTGCCGCTGATATCCTCGCTGAACAGCGTGGCAGGCAGCTCTTTTTCGAGAATCTGCCGAAATTTTGGTGAATCGCTGTTATCGGTCAACTGGATGCTTACCGCATCCAGACCATCCCGTTCGACAGTTTGATAACGCAGTTGCTCTTTGCGCAGGATGCCGCGCACTTCATCGACCAGATTCTCTGCGGTCTGTTCAACAGCCTTGTCGGCCTCCACATTCAGCAAGAGATACAGGCCACCTTGCAGATCAAGCCCTTGGGCAATAATCCGATTGGGCAGCCAGGATGGCCACCAGGAAGGGGTGCCGTGGTTGATGCTGGGAAAAATATAAAACAGCGAAATCACCACAGAAAATATGATCAGTGCCGGTTTCCATAGAGGTACTTGTCGCATGGTATCAGCCTTGAGTATCGTCCGTTGCGCTGGGTTTGTTTTCTGGGGCGAAGGTGCCTTTGGCAGCGACCTCGGCAACACTGACCCGGCGGATGCGAATGCGCACCGGACGAAACATCTTGTTGCCAATCTCCACATCACCCACTTCCAAAACCACCACATCATCTTCGACGCGATGGATGCGTCCCATCAGGCCGCCTCCGGTGACTACAGTATCGCCACGTGTCAGATTGGCCACCATCTCTTTGTGTGCTTTGGCCTGTTTTTGTTGAGGCCGAATCAGGAAAAAATAGAAGATGCCAAACAAGGCCAGCATAAAAACAATGTTTCCGATCACCGCCTCCGTATTGGGAGGGGGTGCGGCGTAGGCAGAGCTGATCAGATCAAACATGGTAACTATTCTCCACACAGGACAAGTCAAGACTGTGGCAATGCGTTGCTCTCAAGCGGTGCATGGCCAAACGGTGACGCTAGGATAGTGCACGGCTCTTGTAAAGGATTTTCCGTGTTGCCGGATCGTTTTGCCTATTCAATGGCTCCAGAGAGGCGTTGTTGATGAAAGTTGCTGCGCATGAGAGCAAAGCGATCGGCCTCGATTGCCAAACGCATTTCCGCCATCAGTTGCAAATAGTAATGCAAGTTGTGCAGGGTCATCAAGCGCAGACCGGCAATCTCTTTGTTGCGAAAAAGATGGTGCAGGTAGGCTCGGCAGTAATGCCGACAACAGGGGCAGTGACACTCTGCATCCACAGGAGCCGAATCGCTGCGAAAGCGTGCCTGTTTGATATTCATTGGCCCGAAGCGGGTCAACAATTGACCGTTGCGGGCGTTGCGGGTTGGCAGCACGCAATCAAACATATCCATGCCAGCGGCGACCGCTTCCACAAGATCTTCCGGTTTGCCGACTCCCATCAGATAACGGGGCTGCTGTTCCGGCAGCAAAGCGGGAGCATAGGAGAGCACCTCGGCCATTTTTTCTTTGGGTTCGCCCACCGAAAGACCGCCCAGGGCATAGCCATCAAATCCCAGTGCGATGAGTGCTTCAGCCGATTCCTGGCGCAAATCGGCCTCCATACCCCCCTGCACGATGGCAAAGAGAGCTTGCTGGCGTTGGGGTCGGCGTGCCGCCAAGCTGCGTGCACCCCAGCGCAAGGAGAGTTGCAAGGATTTGCTCAGATAGTCGCGACTGGCAGGATAGGGTGGACACTCATCCAACTGCATCATGATGTCTGAACCCAGATCTTCCTGAATCGCTATGGCCAACTCTGGGCTGAGAAGATGGGTGCTGCCATCCAGGTGCGAGCGAAAGGTTACCCCCTCTTCACGGATGCGCCGCATGGTGCCCAGACTGAACACCTGATAGCCTCCCGAATCGGTCAGGATCGGACCCTGCCAATTCATGAACCGATGCAGGCCACCCAATTCGGCAATCAGGCGATGGCCTGGGCGCAAATAGAGGTGATAGGTGTTGCCGAGGATGATTTGTGCCTGGATCTCTTGCAGGTCGGCAGAGGAGAGGGTTTTGACGCTGGCAGCGGTACCGACCGGCATAAAAATAGGAGTTTCAATTATGCCATGCCGGGTATGCAAGCGCCCACGCCGCGCTCCAGAGGGGTCACGGTGCAACAGTTCAAAAAATGGTTGGGCAGTCATCGTTTGGTTTCTGGAAAGAGGAGCATGGCATCGCCATAGGAGTAGAATCGATAGCCATGGTTGATGGCGTGGGCATAGTCTCGATCCAGGCGTCGTTTGCCGATCAAGGCGGCGACCAGCATCAACAAGGTGGAACGGGGCAGGTGAAAATTGGTAATCAAGGCATCCACGGTGCGGAAGCGATAACCTGGTACAATAAAGAGACCGGTCTCTCCCTGCCAAGGGCGTACCCGACCACTGGGCAGGGCAGCACTTTCCAGAACCCGCAGAGAGGTGGTACCCACAGCAACCACGCGACCCTGTTGGGCATGGGTTTGGTTGATCAGACGTGCGGCGTGTGGGGAGAGGATGGCCTGTTCGCGGTGCATGACATGGCGGTGAATCTCCTCTTCACGCACTGGTTGAAAGGTGCCAGGACCGACATGCAGGGTCACTGTAGTGGTACGGACTCCCTGGGCGCGCAAGCGCGCGAGCAGTGAAGAGGTAAAGTGCAAGCCAGCGGTGGGCGCGGCTACGGCGCCGGGTTGGCGGGCATAGATGGTTTGGTAGCGTTGTTGATCCTGTGCAGCCGAGCTGCCGGTAATATAGGGCGGTAAAGGCAGATGCCCATGGCGTTGCAGGGCCTGCAACACCGTTTCTCCATTGCTCTCTATTTGGACGCGAAAGCCCTCCTGGTTGCGCTCCACAAAGAGAACCGTTAAACCGGGGGCAATGGGGATTTGCAGACCAGGATGAATCCTTTTGCTGCCGGTGGCCATGGCTTGCCATGCGCCTGCGTTGTCCAGAGGATGCAACAACAAGATTTCGATGCGTCCTCCGCTGGGTTTATTGGCCAACAGACGGGCGGGGATGACTCGTGTATCGTTCATCACCAGCAGGTCGCCAGGGCGCAGCCATTCCGGCAAATTCCGAAACACCTGATCGTAGCGTTGTTGTGGCAGACTGACCAACAAACGGGAACGATCCCGGATTGTTGCGGGCTGTTGGGCGATGCGCTCTGCCGGCAGATGATAATCAAAGTGGCTGAGTCGCCAGGCCGTAGAGGGATATTGAGGAAGCGAGGGAGAGGTCAAGGGTATCTCAGCCATCCAGTATACGGAGGATTGGCAACGCGCTCAGGATTGACCCTGATAGATGGTCACGCCGTTACGTCCCCCTTTTTTTACCACATACATTGCTTGATCGGCGGTTTGCAACAGCAACTCTACGGTCTCGCCATGTTCTGGAAAGAGACTTAAACCGATGCTGGCGCCGATTTGACAACGATTTTCGTTGAGAATAAAGGGTTCGCTGAGAGCTTGGACAATTTTATTGCATACGGCCATGGCATGTTGGCTATCACCTACAGCGGGTAAGATAAGGGCAAACTCATCGCCGCCCATGCGTGCCAAGGTGTCTGAATTGCGTAATATTTGTCTGGTGCGCGTGCTGACCGCTTTCAGAAGCAGGTCACCAATATCGTGGCCCAAGGTATCATTGACCGCTTTGAAATGGTCCAGATCCAAAAAGCCTACGGCCATGGCTTGTCGAGTGCGCGCTGTCCGTTTCAGCTCTTGTGTCAACAGTTCATGGAAGAGCAGACGGTTGGGCAGGCCGGTCAGGGCATCATGAGTCGCCATATGCCGAACGCGGTCATCGGCCAAGCCACGATCGATCACACCGGCCAAGGTGTTGGTGATGGTGGTCAAAAATGCCTCTTCTTCCGGATCGTAGTGGTGCAGATGATCGACATAAAGGTTGAGAACGCCAAGCAGTCGCTCTTGCAACATGATGGGCAGGCAATAGTGGCCATGTTCACGAATACCTGCAAAGGTCACATCGTGGCGTCCGTCCAGCGCATCGGCAAAGACCATCTTTTGCGTTTGTGCCGCCTTGCCACACAGACAATAGCCATAAGGAATGCGTTGGCACTCCTGCAACAGGGCGGGGTGGAGATTTTTTTGCGCGATCATTTCCAAATGCTGATCATCGGTGACCAGGAATATGGAGCCTTTATATTGCATGGCCAACCAGGGCACAGTCAGAATGATCTCCAGAGCAACTTCCAGTTTACGGTGTAGCGGCAATGGTTCAATACCGATCTCCAACAGAGCGCTGATGGCGATACGGTTGACATAGGCACGCAGATCCCGTTCTTCGAGTATTTTCAGGTTGGTGATGTCGCGCACAAGCGCCGTACAAAAGGTTTTACCCTGACGTTGCCACTGTGAGATGGTCAGTTCGATGGGAAACTCTTGGCCATCCAGACGCACGGCCATGCCGCGCATGGGTTCATGTGTAAAGGGAACGCTCTCTGCAGTTGTCGGGGTAATCCAGTTTTTTTGCCACTCAGGATCAAGCCAATCGGGGGAGAAGAGTTGGGTGATGGAGCGTTCGAGCAGATCCCGTTCCTGGCAAGAGAACATGGAGGCGCAGACATGGCTGCAAAAATGGATGGTTCCGTTGTCATCAAAGACCAACAGCGCATCCCGCAAGGAGTGGGTCATGGCACGCAAACGCTCCTCGCTCTCTGCCAACTGATGGGAGTGTTGCTGCAGGTTGTTGGTGTGGGTGAGCACGGTGTGCGTCAACTGGCGCAGGGAGTTGGCCAAGGCGCCAATTTCATTGCGGTGCTCCTTATGAATACTCTCCAACAGATGCAACATTCTGTCGGAGAGTTGCTGGTCGGTGATAAACTCTTCTGAAATATCTTTTAATTGGACGATTCGCCGGGTCAATTTGGCCAGCCACCGTCCCAGAGTGGACCAAAACAAAAAGGAAAATATCAGCAGAGCGGAAGTGGCGGTAAAAAATATTTCCGAATTGCTGAACAGGGGAAAACTGTGATGTTGTACCAGTAAACGTACTCTTTGTGGCTGGTCTGTTTCCCAAGCAAGAGAGAATTGATCAATTCTCTCTTCTTGTCGCCAGAGATGTCCATCCACCATTTTGAGTTGTTGCAACTCCTGGGAGGGGAGCGATCCAGAGATCACCTTGCCATGGTATTGCAGAACCAGGTCACTATTAGGCAAGGCATGGAGAGATAGCAGATTTTTTTCCAAGGCGACAAACAAAACCAAACGGCTAGGCTGGTTGCTTAGAAGTTGTACCGGCTGGGCAAACCAGCGTAACAGGCGCTGATTGGCGACATCGTGCCACCAGCCATCCTCTTCCGTCACTGGCAGAGAACCAGGAAAGTCGATCTCTTTGTCCATCAATTTATAGAGTATTTTTCCTTGCTGATCGATCAACAGTGCTACAGGAAACAGTGAGCGATCCAAAAAACTCAGATCCACATTTAATTCTTGTGGGGAGGCATGCAGGGAGGAGGGGTGTGTATGCTCACCTGCCAAGTGGCGTGCGGAGCGGCTGGCTTCGGTCTGCCATTGTCTGTCCAATTGTTGGATTTTTTGGGAAAAATATTGATGCAGGCCCTGAATATGTGTTTTGGCCGATTTATCAACAGCAGCATGTTGCAAAACAATAGCAAAAAATGAAATAACCGTTATTGTTGCAAACAAGACGGTTAAAACTCGGAGTGTAGCCTGTTGCAGCAAACTGGAATTGCGCATGCGTGCCTACCTGCCTGTCCTCTTTTATAGGGGAAAGTGAGCAATCACAACGAAGGATATATCAATTTTTGCAACATTATAATGTATTTCTTGGTGCAGTACAAGCATTCCTTCCTGTTTAATCAGGGCAAGCGCATTTGCCAATTTCCTTACTGTTGCCACAAGCGAAACTGTGCATGTCGGGCGTCCGCCCTCCCAAAGAGTGCCCCTTCGGGGCACAAATCTGTG
>NZ_RXIU01000084.1 GCF_004217665.1 Candidatus Magnetaquicoccus inordinatus
ACTCCTGCACTCCTGCACTCCTGCACTCCTGCACTCCTGCACTCCTGCACTCCTGCACTCCTGCACTCCTGCACTCCAGCACTCCAGCACTCCTGCACTCCTGCACAAGGCAAGCGCATTTGCCAATTTTCTCACTGTTGCCACAAGCGAAACTGTGCATGTCGGGCGTCCGCCCTCCCAAAGAGTGCCCCTTCGGGGCACAAATCTGTGCGGCGTGCGCGAATGCTACGCATTCGCTTCTGGTGAAACGCCGCACATTTTCAGCAGGGCTTTGCCCTGCACCCACCAGGAGGAGATAATCTCCTCCTGGACCTCCATAATAATTTTCTGGTTTTCTGGTTTTCTGGTTTTTTAATGCGATGGCCCTGACTGCATCACAACACAATAAAGAGAGCAAGAGATCATAAAGGCACGCAGAAGAGAATCAGCTCTCCTTTGGCAGAGAGAGCCAAAACAGGGAGCCATGCGGTTGCACCTCCTCAACCCCAACCTGCAAACCCATGCGCTCGGCCAAATGCTTGGCAATGGCCAAACCTAAACCGGTTCCGCCCATATGCCGATTCTGGCCGGGATCCACACGATAAAATCGCTCAAAAATATGCTCCCGATGCTGCGCTGCTATCCCCTCACCATCATCCAGCAACTCCAAACGCTGCAACTCCCCCTGCCGACGCAACTGCACACGCAGATTGCCCCCTTCTGGCGTATATTTGATGGCATTGTCCAAAAAATTGGCCAAAACACGATGCACCAGATCGGCATTGATCTCATAAACCGCTGCTTCGTCTATCGCTACCTGCACGCTTAAACGCTTCTCCTCCGCATTTTCCAATACCAAATCAACCGCCTCCTGTACCAAAGGTAACAACGGCAAGGGGGTGAGCGGTACCGGATCCTGATTGGCTTCCAAACGGGATAACTCCAACAAATCAGTGATGATCTTGCCTAAACGCTGCGCATTCCGCTCCAAAGCATTGGTAAGAATGCGGCTGTATTCGGGATCCTCCAACGCACCATCACGCAAGGTCTGGGCGTTGGCTTGAATAATGCTGATGGGCGTGCGCAGCTCATGCGATACATTGGCCACAAACTCCCGCTGAATCCGATCCAAACGACGCCGCTCCGTCACATCCCGCAACACAATCAATGAACCAGGATGATCATGCAACGGCGTGATAAAAGCCAAAATCTGCCGACTGGAGCGGCCGGGCAAGATAAATTCACAACTGGGAGCCACAGGAGTCTCTGCTGCATCAGCCCCCGGCAAAAGAGCCAAGACCGGGGCCGGCAAAGCCTGGGCAATGGCCATGCCTTGCCACGCCTCTCCCACCTGCAGCAACTCGATGGCCGAACGGTTCATCAAAGTGATCTGCTGGGCGCTGTCAATGGCAATCACCCCTTCGCTCATGCTTTGCAAAACAGCACTCATCTTTTCCTGTTGCCGGGCCAAGCGGATCAACATATCCTCCTTCTCTTCCGCCAAAAGATTGAGCGAGGAGGCCAAACCGGCCAAGGCATCGTTGCCATGAACCGGCAGCGGGGGGGCATGGGTGCCACGGACAATATTTTGCACCTGCTGAGCCACAAAGCGCAGTGGCTGAAAGGTCCAACGTGCCGACAGGTTGCTCATTGGAATCCAGACAGCGATAAAGAGCAACGAGGAGATAAATAGCGCCCAATCCAAACGGGTGTGGATGGCCTGCACATCCTGCAGAGAGATGGCGGTACGTACTATACCGCTTTTGCCAAGCACATGGTGGAAAGGAATCGCCACATAGAGCATGGGCATGGAGAGAGTGGTGGAAAAATGTTTGTTGACCCCAAACCCCTCCTGCCAGGCCGCCAGCACTTCGGGCCGATTGGCATGGTTTTCCATGGCCAACAGATCTACACCATCAAGGATGGAATCACCCATGACCGAGCCATCGGCAGAGATAAAGGTCACACGCACCGAGTGATCCTGACCCAGCAGATTGGCTAAATGATCCACATATTCATTGCTCGGAAACTCTTCGTGCGCCTCAACCATGGCCCGGGCAGTCTCGGCATAACGTCGCAACTCGGTAAGCACATGGGCATCAGACCACTCCCCCAAGGTCTGCTCCAGATAGATGGCCACAATACCCATCGCCACACTGGTCAGAAGCAAAAATGAGAGTACGCAACGGGCGCGAACACTGAAGTTCATGAGGACTATTCCTGTGTGGAATCGCGCAAACAATAACCAATATTGCGTACTGTTTCGATGAGGTCACCACTGGCACCCAATTTTTGGCGCAAGCGTTTAATATGCACATCCACAGTACGGGTTTGAATGGCGTTGTTATGGATATTCCAGACTGCAGCCAACAAATCATCCCTGGATTGCACCTCACCTTTATGGGTCAGCAAAATCTCCAAAAGCTTGAACTCCATGCTGGTCAGGGCAACCTCCTGATTATCGACAAACACCTGATGCTTTTTGCGATCCAGCAGCAACCTGCCATTATGCAGTCGATTATTCTCAGCAACGGCAGGCTGCACCAAAAATGTTTGCCGACGTAAAATAGCGCGGATGCGCAACAGCAGTTCGCGCACATGAAACGGTTTGGCCATATAATCATCGGCCCCCATCTCAAAACCGATGATACGGTCGGTCTCTTCAGCGCGGGCACTGAGAAAGAGGATCGGCAGACTCTTGCTGGCCTCACTCTGCCGCCATCGCCGACACAATTCGACCCCTGACATGCCAGGCAGGACAATGTCCAAAATGGCCAGGTCGGGAAGTGGGTGCTGATTGATCCAGGAGACAGCCTCCTCTGCAGAAAAACAGAGATGCACCTGGAAACCTTCGCGCTTGAGGTTGTACTCCAGCACCTGCGCCAAATCTTTTTCATCTTCAACGATCAAAAGGGTAGACACGTTGGATTCTGCCGGATCGAAAGAGAGGGGTTCAGAAAGAGATCTGCAAATTATGTTTGTTTCGTTACTTATTCGCAAAAAATATTACATGAACCAAGCCAAAATGCAACACTTTGTTTGCATAAAAAATGCCATTCATAGAGATAAGCACAGGATCATATTGTGTAAAACAGGATACAAAAAATTCGTAAACTTTATTAACATGGATCAATTTTGTTCTGATGCAAGCCTTGAGAAGCTGTGGGGGATCGGCTAGCGTAAGCCGTCGCTACAGGCAAAGACAAGAGCGGTGTTTGCTATTTGTTTGCTGTTATCTATTGTGCTTTGCAAACAGAGAGGTTGTATTTACCCTTTTTCCGCTCGATAAATAATATTTATTGCATATAGACGCAGAGACTCGGCCATGAGGGGGCGTCGATTGGTGGGATGGCATGGTGGTTATAAGTCCGGTAGCATACCGGACGAGTTTTTCTCAATTTGAGGAGGCACTCGATGAATTTACCCAAAGAACAAGTGACGCGGCGGCGGTTTATGCAACTGCTGGGCGCGGCTGGGTTTGGAGCGGCGGTGGCGCCGAGCCAACTCTTTGCCGATTACAAGTTTCTTGCGCCGGTAACTGTGGAAAACCCTTTGGCGGGCTATCCCAACCGGGATTGGGAAAAGATGTACCGGGATATTTTCAAGACTGACAGCCAATTTGTCTTCATGTGCTGCCCCAATGATACCCACAACTGCCTGCTGAACGCCTATATCAAGAATGATGTGGTGGTACGCATTGAGCCGACCTACGGGTATGGTCAGGCCAAGGATCTTTACAACAACCAAGCCTCACATCGTTGGGATCCCCGCTGCTGCCAAAAGGGTCTGGTTTTGGCGCGGCGTTTTTATGGTGATCGTCGCGTCAATGGTGCCTTTATTCGCAAAAACTTCAAAAAGTGGGTAGATGAAGGGTTCCAGCGTGACCCCAAAACCGGCGCTCCGGCCAGGGAGTTGATGAATCGCGGTTGGGACTCTTTTGTACGGGTCAGCCATGATGAAGCCTATCGGTATCATGCCATGGCGTTGAAAAATATTGCCGAGACCTATACTGGTGACAAAGGCAAGGAGTATCTGTTGGCGCAAAATTATGATCCGGACATGGTGGCTGCTGCCGAAGGGGCGGGCACCCGGGTTATGAAATTCCGTGGTGGCATGGCCAAGCAGGGTGCTGTGCGTATTTTTGGCTCCTTCCGTTTTGCCAACTCCATGGCCTTGTTGGATCAAGACATTCGCAAGGTGGAGCCGGCCAAAGCCATGGGTGGTGGCACCTGGGACTCCTACTCTTTCCATACCGACCTGCCGCCAGGCCATCCCATGGTGCACGGCGAGCAGACCAACGACTTTGAGCTTTTTGATACAGAGAATGCCGGGTTGGTGGTGGTATGGGGCATGAACTGGATCTCCACCAAAATGCCGGATGGTCACTGGCTGACCGAAGCCCGTCTCAAGGGAGCAAAAACGGTTGCGGTTACTGTGGAATACTCTTCCACCGCCAACAAATCGGATGATGTGATCATCATTCGTCCTGGTACTGATCCCGCCTTTGCTTTGGGTGTGGCCAGCGTGATGATCAATGAAAATCTGTTTGATACCGAGTTTGTGCGTCAGTTTACTGATCTGCCCAGCCTGGTGCGCATGGATACTTTGGAGCGTTTGAAAGCTTCGGATGTATTTCCCAACCATGTCAACAGCAAGTTGGAAAACTGGACCCAGGTGATACCGAAGGATCAAAATCCGGCACCGACGCCGTTGCAAAAGGGTGTACAGGTATTGGAAGGTTTGGTTGGTGAATTTGCCGATTATGTAGTTTGGGATGGCAATCAACCATTGGCTGTGGGTCATGATCAGGTGGGGGTACATTTCAAGGCCAATCCTGCTTTGTCGGGCAGTTTTGAGGTCACCTTGGCTGATGGCAAAAAGATAACCTGCCGCACTGTGTTTGATCTGACCAAGCAATATTTGGATGAGAACATGACGGTGGAGAAGGTCTCCGCTTTGACCCGCACTCCCAAAGAGGCGATCATCTCCCTGGCGCGGGATATTGCCAACAATCGCGGCAAGACACTGTTTGCCTGTGGCATGGGGCCCAACCAATTCTGGAACAACGACAACAAGGACCGGGCGATTCATCTGCTGGCGGCTTTGAGCGCCAACCTGGGCCGCAACGGTGGCAATGTCGGCTCTTATGCGGGCACCTATAAAAACACACTCTTTTCTGGTGTGCCGCGTTTTACTTTGGAAGATCCCTTCAATCTGCAGATGGATCCTGCTGGCAAGGTGACGCCCAAGCTGTATATCCGTCCCGAGTCGATGCACTATTGGGCCAATGGCGAGCGGATCATGAAGGCGGGCAATAAAAAGATCACTGTCGGCAAGCATGTCCCCACTCCGACCAAAGCGATTTGGCAGGTCAACTCCAACTCCAGTCTGGGCAACCAGAAGGGTCATTATGATGTGGTCTTCAACACCCTGCCTCGTGCAGAGTGTGTGGTCTACAACGAGTGGTGGTGGACGGCCTCTTGCGAATATTCAGACATCATCTATGGGGTAGATGCCTGGATTGAGTTCAAGCAGAGCGATATGACCGCCTCCAACTCGAATCCGTTTGTGCAGATGTATCCTCCCACACCGATGCAGCGCAACTATAAGACGGTACATGATAATGAGACCTATTTAGGTGTGGCGCGGGCCTTGAGCAAGTTGACCAATGACAGCCGTTTTGAGGATGTCTGGAAGTTTATTGCCGAGGGTAAATCGGATGTCTATCTGCAGCGGATTATTGATGGTTCGACCCCGTTGAAGGGTTACAAAGTCGATCAACTGGTGGCCAACGCCATGAAGGGTATTCCGGCTTTGATGAACACCCGCACCTATCCGCGTGGCAACAGTTATGAGCAGGTGACGGAGTCGCGTCCTTGGTACACCAAAACGGGTCGTTTGGAGTTTTATCGTCCTGAGGTTGAGTTTATTGAAGCGGGCGAAAACATGGTGGTTTATCGTGAACCATCGGATGCCACATTTCATGAGCCGTGTGCGATTGTTGCTGCGGCGCATCCGGCCTTGCGTCCGAAGACGCCTGCTGATTGGGGGATTGATGCCAACGATCGTTCGCACCAGACGCGGCAGATGCGCAACACGATGTTAAGTGTTGAGCAGGTGCTCAGTTCCAAGCATCCGTTAAACGAGCAGGGATGGCAATATATCTTCCACACTCCCAAATATCGTCATGGTTCGCACACCATGCCCATTGATACGGACTTGCAGATGGTGATGTTTGGGCCGTTTGGGGACATGTATCGTCGTGACAAGCGGGCACCTGGTGTGGGTGAGTTGTATGTGGATATTCATCCAGAGGATGCGCGTTCGTTGAACATCAATGATGGGGATTATGTTTATGTAGACGGGGATCCCAATGATTTGCCATTCCGTGGTTGGAATGATCCGGCGCGCAAAGCGGAGTACAAGGTAGCTCGGTTGCTTTGTCGTGCTCGTTATTATCCGGGAACGCCGCGTGGGGTTACGCGCATGTGGTTTAACGGATACATGGCGACGCCAGGAACTGTGAAGGCGCATGAAACCCGTGCGGATGGTTTGGCCAAAAATGCGGAAACCAACTATCAATCTTTGTTCCGTTATGGTGGTCATCAGAGTCTGACGCGCACTTGGTTGAAGCCGACCCATCAGACAGCGACGTTGATTACCCGGAAATCGTGGACCAACGAGGTGACCAAAGGATTCAATGTAGATGTGCATTGTGTGACCAATGCCCCTCGGGAATCCATTGCCAAATTTACCAAGGCTGAGGATGGCGGAATAGGGGGCAAGGGTCTGTGGCGTCCTGTACAATTGGGATTGCGCCCCAGCAATGAGAGTGCCGCCATGAAGCAGTTCCTTCAAGGTGAATTTGTCAAGAGTTCCAAAGCATAACGACCGGGAAAGAAGAGGAGATTCTCAATGCCGAAGGTAATGAACTGGCAAATCGGGCGGGAGATGGATTATCCCTATGAAGGGAAGCGTCCACAATCGCAATTTGCGATGATCATCGACACCAACAAATGTATTTCGTGTCAGACCTGCACAGTGGCCTGCAAAACCACCTGGACTTCCAGTCGTGGTCAGGAGTACATGTTTTGGAACAATGTGGAGACCAAGCCTTATGGATTTTATCCGTTGGGTTGGGATGTAAATATTTTAAGCCGGCACGGGGTACAGGATATTTCTGGTCCGGTTTATCAGGGCAAGACTTTGTTTGAGTCGGCTCCGGATGGTTCGATGGTTTTGGGTTATCTGCCGGAGGATGTAGATTATGCGCATCCGAACATTTCGGAGGATGATTCGATTGGCCAACTGGCGCAGGGAGCATTTTTGCAGATGCCGCACATGCAGTGGATGTATTATCTGCCGCGCATTTGCAACCATTGCACCTATCCGGCCTGTCTTGCCTCTTGCCCACGGCAATCGATTTACAAGCGGCCTGAGGATGGCATTGTCTTGATTGATCAGGAGCGTTGCCGAGGTTATCGGGAGTGTGTACGGGGTTGTCCTTACAAGAAGCCGTTCTTTAACAGCATCACCCGCACTTCTGAGAAGTGTGTAGGTTGTTATCCGGCGGTTGAGCAGGGTCGGCAGACGCAGTGCACGATGACTTGCATTGGCAAGATTCGTTTGCAGGGATTTATTTCGCCGCCTGGGCAGGAGAATGAGAGCAATCCGATTGATTATTTGGTACGCATTGCCAAGATAGCCAAGCCGCTTTATCCGCAATTTGGATTGGAGCCGAATGTTTATTATATTCCGCCGATTCATGTACCTTCGCCCTTTTTGAAGCAGATGTTTGGGGCGGATGTAGAGTTGGCGCAGCAGACATATCGTAAAGCTGCGGATGATAAACAGTTGTTGGCGGCTTTGTTGTTGTTTGGTGCCAGTCCCAGTATTTTGTCTGGGTTCCGGCATCAGGATGGGCAAGCGATTGGTTTGGACAAGAAGGGTGAGGAGTTGGTACGAGTTCCCTTCAAGGAGCCGATTTTTGTTCGTCCTGGTTTTGATGAGCAGTTTCAAACCCATCGCAGCAATGCCACGTAGGAGGGAGGAAGTCATGAAACGCATGTTTTCAACAGGGTTTCTCGCCGCCACTCTGAGCGTGATGGTGGCTGGCGCAGCTCAGGCTGGGGCACAAGAGGCTGCTCCGGAGTCGTTGCAGGCGCTGCGGGTCAGCGGCAAGGGTCCGATTGTTGATGTAGGTGGGACAATTTGGAACCAGGCCAAAGCGGTCAAGGTAGCGATGCAGCCGCAGGTAGTCACCATGCCGACCAATCCCAATGCGGCGGTCAAGGAGGTTACTGTGCGTTCGGTACACAATGGCGAGTGGTTAGCGTTATTGTTGGAGTGGCAGGATTATACCAAGAGTGACATGGTGGTAGTGGATGGATTTTCGGATCAGGTTGCTGTGGAGTTTCCGGTGACCTATAAGGCTGACAATCCGCCTTCGCCGATGATGGGTAATGCAGGCAATCGGGTGAATGTTTTGCAGTGGCGTGCATCGATGCAGCGGGATTTGGATCAGGGTCGGGAGGCCAAGATTCAGGATTTTTATCCCAATGCGCCGGATGCCGACCTTTATTACACCAACCGTTTATCGGCGGATGCTGGTCGTCCTTATCTTGGGGCCAAGGGGTTAGGCAATCCGGTTTCGGTACAGAGTGTGGGGCCGGTATTGGACATGATGGCGGAGGGATTTAGTTCTTTGACTGTGCGCAGCAAGCAGGAGGCGACGGGCAAGGGGATTTATCGGGATGGCAAGTGGCATGTGACGATTACGGTGCCGATGAATCCTGTTGGGAAGAGTGCGCCGAAGTTGGAGGCTGGTCAGGGTACGATTGTGGCGTTAGCGGTATGGGATGGTGGTGGTCAGGAGGTTGGTGCGCGCAAGTCGTGGTCGGACTGGGTTTCTTTGACTTTGGGCAAGTGATACCGGCTGGATTTGTTGCAGGGATGTAATGTTTTGATAGCCGGAGGGAATTTTCCTTCCGGCTATTTTGTCTGTTTTTGTGTGTTTATTTGTTTGATTTTTTTTTGCTTGATTATGGAGGTCCAGGAGGGGATTATCCCCTCCTGGCAGAGGTTTGGAGACGGAGTCTCCAAGGTTTTATCTGTTGATTTTATCTGTTGATTTTGTTTTTGCTGTTGCTGTTGCTGTTGCTGTTGCTGTTGCTGTTGCTGTTGCTGTTGCTGTTGCTGTTGCTGTTGCTGTTGCGGCGCTTTTACAAACAAGCCAAGGCGGTTTTTGCCTTGGCGCAGCGCCGCCAAAGCCGGAGGTTTGGAGGCGGGAGCCTCCAAGGTTTTGTTTTGCTTTGCTTTTAGGTTTTGCTTTTAGGTTTTGGCCGTTGCTTTTGGCCGTTGCTTTTGGCCGTTGCTTTTGGCCGCTGCTTTTGGCCGTTGCTTTTGGCCGCTGCTTTTGGCCGCGACACCCAAGCGAATAAAATATATTCCAAAAACCACTATGCCCTGCCCACCAGGCTGCAGCATGTTCCTGCATAGTGGCTTTTGAACAGAAATGTGTAAGTCGGGCGTCCGCCCTCCCAAAGAGTGCCCCTTCGGGGCACAGATTTGTGCGCGCTGCGCAGATTTGCTACGCAAATCTGCTTGTTTGAAAGCGCGCCAAACAAGCAGCAGGGCTCCGCCCTGCACCCGCCAGGGGCGATAATCGCCCCTGGACCCCGTAATACTATTTTATTTTTTATTTTTATTCAGGCATTGATCTCAATTGCGATTTTGATCAAATCCATTGCCAAAAACAGGATACAAAACATGAACGAACCACAAACAAACGAAACAATAAATACCTCCGATCCACTGCAAGAATTAATCGAACGAGCCGCAATCTTCCGCCTGCTGGCCCACGGCTTCACCTACCCACAAGAGGGTAATCGACAACTGCTCGCAACAGCCATGCGCAATATGAGCTACCACGCCGGCGTGGCCAATAGCCCTTGGATGGAAATGATCTCTGCCTGGGAAGAGTGCAACGACGAACTGCTGAGCCAAGAATATATGCGCCTGTTCATGGGCTCCGCCCCATGCTCCCTCCACGAAACCGCCTACGGTGACGGCCAACGCCTGGCCGGTAAACCAAGAGAAATGGCCGATATTCGCGGTTTCTATAAAGCCTTCGCCATGACCCTCTCAGAAGAGGAACCAACCCCACCAGATCACCTGGCAACCGAATTGGAATTCTATAGCGTCCTCCTGCTCAAACAAGCCTATGCCCTGGAAGAAGGCTGGCAGGAACCCCTGGAAATCACCGAAGATGCCGCACGTAAATTTTTGGAACAACACCTGGGACGCTGGGTGAAAGCCTTCGCCGCCGGCATGCTCGAACAAAATGCGACCCCAGCCTACCTTTTGCTGGCCGAAACCACCGCCGCCGTGCTACACACAGAAAGTGAACGCCTGAACGTGCACCCAGAACTGCTCTCTGGCCGCATCGTCGGCGATGTAATGCAAGAAGATGCCCTGATCTGCCCACGCGATCTCTCTGCACCAGAATAAAAAATATCGGGCGCCGTACCCCCCTCTCACACCGCCACTTGCAGGAGAGAAGCAATGAAAAAAATGTTCTCCATGACAGCACTGACCATGGCCTTGACCCTGTCAGCAACCTGCTGGGCCGGGCCACTGGCCGACGCTACCAAAGCCGCTCTGATGGAAGCTCGTGACAACCTGGTCGGCCTGTTGGCAGAAAATGTCCAAACAGCCCAAAACAAACGCATCGATGCCATCAAACAAGCAACCACCAAAGTGGATGCCCATATCTCAAAAAATGGCGAAACCCTGAAAGAGTTTGCCGAAGTGTGGATCCCCTTCAAAACTACTCGGGATGAAGAGATTGTGCCCTATATCCTGGCCGGAAAAAAAGATGAAGCCAAAGCCCTCGCAACCACTATCCAGGCCGAACGCTTCAAAAAAATGTTGACTATCCTCGGCGCACTCAATCAATAAATGTCGCGCATCCACATGCTCACAACCAAACTGATACCGACAAACCCCGCCACACAGAAGCCATTGTGAGTTGACCGACTCCTTGCCACACCCTGCAACACCCTCAACTGCCATTGGCCGGAAAAAATTACTCCCCGGCCAATGCCAGCAACAGCAGATCCTGCAACTCCTTGCGAACAAACTCTCCCTCTTTTTCAATGCGCAGTAAAATCTCGGCAACTCCCTCTGCCGAACCCTCTTCAGCACTGCTCTCCAATTGCGCACACAAATGGGAAAAAGAATCTGCACAAAAGGTCGCCGAAGTCCCCTTTAATTTGTGCGCTGTCTGCCGCAACAAAGCACGATCTTGCTTGTGCCACGCCTCATTGAGCGCAATGAGACGATCTGGAAAATTTTTTAAAAATAATGCCAATACCCGCTGAAATCCTGCCCCAGTCTCCTGACGCAAACGCTGCAACCCCTCATGGTTGATAATTGAACCACCCCCCGAACTCTCCATGCTCTGCTCTCCCTGGCAACACGCGGAACAATAGGTGCTGTTACGCTAGTTTTTCCTTAATTGCATGTTATTCGCTTTTTGTCAAGTTATAAATCGCCCCGTGCAGAATGCACACTCACCCGGACACAAAAAACCGATCCGGAAGAGCGGCTGGCTTTTTGTCAAGAGATAAATCGCACACCACACTATTCACACTCTTTCAGGATGGATTGAAACCTGTCGGAAAGAGGATTACTCTCGGCAGAGAATGTTCGCGACGAGATGATGACAAGGAGGAGAGAATGCACTGGTTGTTACGGCAGCAGATGGAACAGATATTTGCTGGATGTGATGCAGAGAGCGAAATTTGGCTGCAAAAACAGATGCAGGCTTGGCGTGCAGGCGACGCAGAAGCAGGAAAAACCTTGTTGCAGGGATTGGTCCCCTTATTGGAGAGCATCTCCGCAAGTTATGCCGATCTATTTGCAGAAGAACCGCAAAATACAACCCATCCCTCCCCCACCCGCGCCGCACAAAAATGGCTGGCAGAACTGCAACCGGCCATTCTGGCCACCGCTTCCGACGGCGTCATCACCATCGATGCACAAGGAGAGATCCACCTAATCAATCCCGCCGCCGAACGGATGTTTGGTTATCCCGCAGGAGCGCTGGTAGGACGCTCAGTGACCGAGTTGATGCCAGAACCCTATCGCAAAGCCCACGAAAAAGGCATACAACGCTATCTGCAAAGCGGCTCCTCACGGGTTCTCGGACATACCGTGGAACTGGTTGGTCTGCATGCCGATGGCCACCTCTTTCCTATCGAACTACGCATCAACCGCATGCAGGTCGGGGAAAAACTGCTCTTTGTCGGCCTGCTGACCGATATTGCTACCCGCAAATCTGCCGAAGAGCGCTTGAAACGCAGCGAAGCAACCATCCGGGCAATTGTCGAAAAAGCAGTCAACAGCATCATCGCTATCGATATTCATGGCATCGTCCAACTGTTCAATCCGGCCGCAGAACGACTGTTCGGCTATACCGCAGCAGAGGTGATCGGCCAAAATGTCGCCATGCTGATGCCCTCCCCCGATCGGGAAGCCCATGATCGCTATCTGCAAAACTATTTGAGCAGCGGCATCGCCCATATCGTCGGGAAAGGCCGCGAGGTGCATGCCCAACGCCGCGATGGCTCCCTGGTGGTGGTCGATTTGGCAGTCAGCGAAATCGGAATCGGCCAAGAACGACAATTTGTCGGCATGATGACCGATCTGACCAGCCGCAAAGCCATGGAACAGGCCCTCCTGGTGGCCCGGGCAACCGCAGAACAGGCCAACCGCATGAAAAGTGAATTTCTCGCCAACATGAGCCATGAACTGCGTACCCCCATGAACGCCATCATGGGCATGACCCACCTGCTGCTGCAAAGCGACCCCTCGGCCACACAACAGGACTATTTGCGCAAAATGGAGAGCGCCGCGCAATCGCTGTTGACACTGATCACGAATATCCTCGACTTTTCCCGCCTGGAAGCCGGCGGTGTGGAGATTCAAGCACTGCCGTTTCAACTGGAAGATGTGCTCAACCCACTGCTTACCCGCTATCACCAAAAGGCAATGGAAAAAGGGCTGGCCTTGCGCCTGACCATCGCCGCCGAAGTGCCACGCGGCTTGCTGGGTGACCCGCTGCGACTGGGACAAATCTTGAACCATCTGCTCAACAACGCCGTCAAATTTACCGATCGGGGCCAGGCAGGTGTGGAGGTGGAGCTGTTGCACCGCGAAAAAGAGCGCGCACAACTGCAATTTGTGGTCTGGGATAGCGGTATCGGTATGGATAAAGGGTTGCAAGAACGCCTGTTTCAACCCTTTACCCAAGGCGATGGCTCCTCCACCCGCCGCTATGGCGGCACCGGCTTGGGTCTGGCCATCTGCAAACCGCTGGTGGAACGCATGGGCGGACAACTGAGCGTCAAAAGCGAAGAGGGAGCAGGCTCGCGTTTTATCTTGCGCCTGGATTTTGGCATCCAGGCCGAAACGCTTTTTCTGCCACCAACCGCAGAGTGCGTATTGCAATTGACACCCATTTTGCAAGAAAATGGCGAGAGAGCGCGCGCGGAGGCCGTGGCCAACGCCCTGGACTGGCAAGCACTGCT
>NZ_RXIU01000085.1:0-2419 GCF_004217665.1 Candidatus Magnetaquicoccus inordinatus
CCAGCAAGCTGTTTTACCGATTTTCAGTTTCACGGAAGTCATGGAAAACTGGCGCAAAATAACCGAATGGCTTGCTGATTCACCAAGGAAACGAAAGCGTCAGATGGCAACTCTGGGGATGTTAGGTTAACGCTTATGGGGCAAAGCCCTGCTGAAAATGTGCGGCGTTTCACAGAAGCGAATGCGAAGCATTCGCGCACGCCGCACAGATTTGTGCCCCGGAGGGGCACTCTTTGGGAGGGCGGACGCCCGACATGCACAGTTTCGCTTGTGGCAACAGTGAGAAAATTGGCAAATGCGATTGCCCTGCTTGGATTGGATAGTTGCGACTCTAAAGTTCAGTTTATAATATATTATTTGATAAATATCATATATAAGTTACCAACAGGTCAGAAATGTTACCAACAGAGTTACCAACAAAATGGGTAGCTGTCTATGGTGTTCTTCGCTATTCTGCGGACACAAAAAAAGCCAACGAAGGTTGAATTCATTGGCTTTTCAGTATTTTTCGGCATCATTCGGCGGTCAATTTGGTGCCCACGCCCGGAGTTGAACCGGGACGACCTTACGGTCAGCGGATTTTAAGTCCGCAGTGTCTACCTATTCCACCACGCGGGCAAAGAGATCCAAGAGTGTGAAGAATTTTTTCACTGGCATTGCTACCAGAGTTCAGGCAACCTTGTCAATTGCCGACGACAACCTTAGCAGGAAAATATGAGCACACCATGAGTCACTCCGATTTTTCCCCAGAAAGAAAACCCGGTTTAGCGACTACTGCCCTGCATGCCGGTCGCCGGATGACCGAAGAGCGGGAAAACAGTCCTGCCCTGTTCTTAAACTCCAGCTTTGTCTTTACCTCGGCTGCCCAGGCCCAAGCCATATTTGCCGGTAGCGAAGAGGGAAATATCTACAGCCGTTTTACCAATCCCTCGGTAACCGCCTTTGAAGAGCGGATTGCAGCCATGGAGGGGGGAGAAAAGGCCCTGGCCACCGCCTCTGGCATGTCTGCAATCACCACTGTCTTTCTGACCTTTTTGGCATCGGGCGACCATCTGGTAATGAGCCGCTCGGTGTTTGGCTCGACTACCACCATCGCCAACACCTTGCTTGCCAAATTTGGCATCCAAACTACACAGGTTGCTCTTTCCGATCCTGATGCCTGGCGACAAGCCATTACCCCTGCCACCCGCATGCTCTATCTGGAAACCCCCGCCAATCCCACTCTGGAAATGGCGGATCTCTCCCTGTTGGCACAACTGGCAAAGGAACATCAATTGCTGTTGGTGGTGGATAATGTCTTTTGCACCCCCTGCCTGCAACGTCCTTTATCCTTGGGTGCCCATTTGGTCGTCCATTCGGCAACCAAATATCTTGATGGACAAGGACGGGTTTTAGGAGGAGCCATCATCGGTAGTCGCTCCCTGTTGCAGGATCATGTTTATCCCTTTATTCGCAACACAGGCCCCTCACTCTCCCCTTTCAACGCCTGGGTATTGTTCAAAGGGCTGGAAACACTGCCAGTGCGCATTGAAAAACAGTGCGACAATGCCGAACAGGTCGCCCAATTTCTCCAACAACGTCTGCCCAGTGGGCAAGCCGTGCACTATCCTGGCTTGCCCAACCATCCACAACATGCTTTAGCCGCTCGGCAAATGCGCCGTTTTGGTGCCATAGTCTGCGTGGATCTGGGCTCGCTGGCTGCCGCACACCGTTTTATTGACCATTTGCAATTGGCCACCATCACGGCCAATCTGGGCGATGTGCGCACTCTGGTCACCCATCCTGCCACCACCACCCATGGCCGCTTGAGTGCCGAAATGCGTGCCGCTGCCGGCGTGACCGACGGTCTGGTGCGCCTCTCCATCGGCATGGAGGATATTGCAGATATTTTGGCGGATCTCGATCAGGCTTTGCTGCGTAGTGCATCATGATTCTGCTGGAAAAAATTTGTAAAAGCTTTGCTGCGCAAACCCTGCTGCACGAAGCCGATCTGGCCATCAACCCCGGCGAAAAAGTCGGCTTGATCGGTGCCAATGGCAGCGGCAAAACCACCTTGTTGCGCATGATCGAAGGGATCGAAGAGAGCGATGCCGGCCAAATAACACGACTGGAAACAGTACGTATCGGCACCTTGCGACAAGAGCTGCATCCCTCCGCACGCTCTATTCTGCAAGAGACATTGCATGGCATTCCCGAATTGGTGCGGCTGCGCGATGAACGGCAACAGCTTCAGCAACAATGGGATGATCCACAACTGCATACCAACACCACCCATGATCGACTGAGTCAACGCTGGGGGGAGGTAGAGCAGCGTTTGGAACAGTTGGACTCCTATGCGGCAGAGGCCCGTGCCGGAGCCTTATTGCTGGGTTTGGGATTTCAGCGCGACATGTTGCATCGACCACTCAATGCCTTTTCT
>NZ_RXIU01000085.1:2719-13498 GCF_004217665.1 Candidatus Magnetaquicoccus inordinatus
CAATCGCGACGCATCGAAACACTCACCCGCTTTATCAACCGTTTTCGCGCCAAAGCCACCAAAGCACGCCAGGTACAAAGCCGCATCAAACTGTTGCAAAAAATGGAACCAGTGGAAGCGCTTCCTGCCACACAAGAGGTTGCCCGCATTCGCCTGCCGGAACCAGGACGCTCCCCCTTGAAGATGGTAACAGTTCGTGATTTGAGCAAAAATTTTGAGGGAACAAGCGTCTTTGCCAAAGCCAGTTTTGATTGTCAGCGCGGAGAAAAAATTGGCTTGCTGGGACCAAACGGCTCAGGCAAATCCACGTTGTTAAAAGTGATAGCCGGACAACTTTCTCCCGATGGCGGCAGTTGTCTGCTGGGCGAACGGGTTCAAGCGGCCTATTTTGCCCAACATGCTTTGGAAGATCTCGACCCAGAAGCGACAATATTGCAGCAATCAGCAACCGCACTGCCCAACAGTATGAATGAATCTGCCTTGCGTGCCATTTTGGGCAGCTTTCTGTTTTCTGGAGAAGAGGTTTTCAAAAAAATCAAAGTGCTTTCTGGAGGGGAAAGGGCTCGGGTAGCCTTGATTCGTTTGTTGCTTTCCGGAGCCAATCTACTGCTATTGGATGAGCCGACCAACCATTTGGATATGGAATCCCGTGCAGCTCTCAGCGACGCTCTGGAGAGCTACCAAGGTACGCTCCTTCTGGTCAGTCATGATCGCGAACTGCTGCAAAATGTCTGCAAGCAATTTGTCCTGGTCAGCAATGGTGGCATCACCCCTCTTGAGGGCAATTTAGACAACTATCTGGAACAGAGCACGCAAGCCAGAGAGGAGCAACCCTCCTCTCCGCAACAGGAGCAAAAAAAGCAACGAATTTTGCAGCGCGAACAAACAAGCAATGAGCTGCGCCGCAAACGCCAGCAGACCCGACAACTGGAACAACAGATTCACCAACTGGAAAATGAGCAGAGCCAACTGAATCAAATTTTGGCCGACCCGGAGATCTATCAGGGTATCCACAGTGAACGGCTCAAACAGACTCTGGCTCGCAACAAAGAGATCAGCCACACCTTGGAAGAGGCGATGCTGGCCTGGGAAGAGGTTGCTTTAAGCATTGAAGAGTTGGAACAGCAACCCAGGCCACGCAGTGGCTGATAGAAGATCACTATTTTTCCGCATTTCAAAGATGATTCCCCAGATGTTTTGGATTAGCTCTTGACCTGGAGCAGGAATCAGTTAGAATGCCTGGATTTTCCCTGGTCGGCACCGGCACAGGCAGGGGGCCAATGAGGCCTGCTCGTACTCTAATGAGGTATTTTTTTATGGCTGTTCGTATTCGTTTGCAACGCAGAGGTTCCACAAAACGGCCTTTTTATGCGGTTGTTGTCGCAGATGCCAAAATGCCCCGGGATGGTCGTTTCCTGGAAAAGCTTGGCACCTATAATCCTCTCAAAGAGAGCGACAAACTTGACTTGCTCATGGAGCGCTACAACCACTGGGTCGGAGTGGGTGCAATTCCTACCGCAACAGTGGCCAGCCTGCTCAAACGGGCAGCGGCTGTCGGCTGATTGCGCTCTCTGCTCTGAAGGAGTCGGCATGACCGGTAATCACCCGGAATGGGTCTCCATTGGCCGTCTGTTAGGTCCATTTGGAGTCAAGGGATGGATTCGCGTCCTCTCTTATACCGACCCTGCAGAGGGAGTTTTGGATTTTGACGATTGGTGGATCGGCAAAGCAGAGAGTGGTGGCAACCCCATTGCCAGTCAATTGCGTCAAGTGCCATTGCTGGATGGTGCGTCACATACCCGTGGTATCGTCGCCCAGTTAGAGGGACTCGATACCCCAGAAAAGGCGCGTTTATGGTCAGGATTGGGCATTTGGGTGCCTCGTACCGAACTTCCTGAACCAGAAGAGGATGCCCACTACTGGACCGATTTGATTGGTTGCCAGGTTGTGGAAGAGAACGGCCAACTTCTGGGAACGGTCGATCATCTGTTTTCCACAGGTGCCAACGATGTTCTGGTGGTTCGCGAAGCAAATGGGGAAGAGCGCTTGCTGCCATTTATTCGCGAGGTGGTCATCGATATTCAGATCGACCAAAAAACCATAACAGTTTGCCTGATGCCGGGGATGTAGCTATTCGCTGCTCAATCGTTACGCTTTTTCCGGAGATGTTTACCGGTCTGCTCCGTCAGTCCATTCTGAAACGGGCGCAGGAGCATGGTCTGCTAGAGGTGAATTTGCTGCAATTGCGTGACTTTGCAGAAAATCGCCACCAGAGAGTAGACGATGCCCCCTTTGGCGGGGGGCCGGGAATGGTACTGAAAGCGGATGTACTGGAGCGGGCTGTGGGCCATCTGCGGGTGGCAGAAGATCCTTTGGCTCCAGCGCATGTGGTCTATTTGACCCCCCAAGGGCAACCATTTGTCCAGGCGGATGCCAAGCGCCTGGCGGGTATGGCACATCTGATTTTAGTATGTGGCCATTATGAGGGTGTGGATGAACGCTTTGTAGCCACCCAGGTCGATGAAGAGCTCTCTCTGGGTGATTTTGTTCTGACCGGAGGTGAGATTCCGGCCATGGCTGTACTGGATGCGGTAGCTCGTCTGTTGCCTGGCGTACTTGGTGATCCAGAAAGCTTTGCAGGTGACTCTTTTTATCAGGGGTTGTTGGATCACCCCCACTATACACGACCAGCTCGTTGGCAACCTGCTGCTGGTCAAACCTCTTTTTCTGTACCGGAAGTGTTGCTCTCTGGGCACCACAGCAAGGTCAGAGATTGGCGACGACGACAGGCATTATTACGCACTTTGCTGCGCCGACCCGATTGGCTGATTCGTGCCAATCTGTCGAAAACAGAAAAAGCTTTGATGGAACTGCTGGCCTCTGCATTGGAACAGGATGAATGGAGGCTGGTGGATGGAACTAACTGCGAAGATCAGATGAAATAAGGACAGACTTATGAACGAACTCATGCGCTTTCAGGAATCCCTGATTCAACGGAAGATGCCGGATTTTGCCGCCGGTAACACCCTGAAGGTCCACGTCAAGGTGGTTGAAGGAACCCGCGAACGGATCCAAATCTTTGAAGGTGTCTGTATCGCCCGTCACAACGCCGGATACTCCTCCACCTTTACCGTTCGCAAAGTCTCCTTTGGCGAAGGCGTGGAGAGAATCTTTCCCCTCTACTCCCCCAAGATTGAAAAAATCGAGGTGGTACGAGTGGGCGATGTGCGGCGTGCCAAATTGTACTATCTGCGTGAACTCTCTGGTAAAGCAACCCGTATCAAAGAGAAACGCACCTGGTAACCCCTCCAGCCATGACTGGTTTGGCTTGTCGGCCTGCCTTGCATCTGGAGCAAGAGCTCTACCGGCAAGGATTTGCGCCGGTTTGTGGTGTCGATGAGGTTGGTCGCGGTCCTTTGGCAGGGCCAGTGGTTGCTGCTGCGGTTATTCTGCCATTTTGGCAGTGGGAAACCATGCCGCTCGCTTTGACGCAGATCAATGATTCCAAACAGCTCACGGGCGAACGGCGTCGTTCTCTGCTGGGGGTGATTCAAGAATCAGCGCTGGCTGTAGCAATCGGGGAAGCGACTCCAACGGAGATTGATGCGCTCAATATTCGAGGAGCCACCTTGCTGGCTATGAGCCGTGCCATCGCCCTCCTGGAGTTGAGCGTACAAGCCTATGTGCTGGTTGATGGCCGCGACCTGCCCTCCGCTCTTCCCTGTCAGGGTCGGGCCATCATCCGCGGCGATCAGACATCCTTATCCATCGCTGCAGCATCGATCGTTGCTAAAGAGTATCGGGATGCACACATGGTGCAACTGGCCCAACAACATCCTGGTTACGGTTGGGAACAAAACAGCGGCTATCCCACCGCTGCCCATCGCCAAGCGTTGTTGACCCTGGGGGTGACAGCACAGCATCGCCGATCCTTCGGACCCGTCCGTGCCGCCTTGGCCAGTGAGAGCATCAACGAACCCAGGCTGTTCGACCTTTGACTGCCACAACAGAACAAGGGCTTAGGTGATGGAAGAGTTTTCCCAATTGGCTCTGCTGCTGCACCAGGTTCGTGCGCAACGTATCGGTTTGGCTTATCATACCGCCGAGCAGTGGCTGAACCATGATCCCGATCAACTTCACTCTTTGCATATGCTGGCCCATATCTTGCTTAATGTAACTCAGCGATCATGGCGCCAAACAACAGTTCAGCAAGAGCAAAGTGCATTGTCACTGCAACACTCTTTGCAACGCTTGGCCCAAGCACAAGGGATTATCCTCTGGTTGCAGCAGGTGCAAAAAGGGCAGCAACGCGATGAACAACAAAAGCTGGCTTATCAAAATGGTTTGCAGCAGTGGTTGCAGAAAGTAGAACGATCCAGCGACAATCAGGAAGCGGTATGAGGAACAGCATCCAGCGAGGTTGGCATCTCTTGATTGTCAACGGTCCCAATCTTAACCTGTTGGGTCAACGGGAAGAGGGAATCTACGGACAGCTTACGTTGGCAGATATAGAGGCTGGCTGCCGAACTCGATTGGCGCAACTGCAAAGCTCTTTGGTGATAGAAAAGGCTTCTTTGGATTTTTTTCAATCCAACCATGAAGGGGTTTTGGTGGAGCGGATTCAGGAAGCACGGGACAAGACCGATATAATCATTATCAATCCGGCAGCATATACCCACACCTCGGTGGCTCTGCGTGATGCGTTGCTGGCCGTGGCGCTGCCGGTGATAGAGGTACATTTGAGCAATATTCACAAACGCGAACCCTTTCGTCACCACTCTTATATCAGTGATATTGCCTTGGGGCAAATCGTCGGCTTGGGTGCGGACGGGTATCTGTTGGCGGTAGAGGCAGCGTTGCGTTATCTGCAGACACAGGCGACAAAAGCTGCCAATAAAGAAAAGAATTGAACACCCTTTCAGAGGCTTGAGTTCCATGGATTTAAAAGAGATTCGGCAGTTAATCAAAATGCTGGCTGGTACGGATGTTGCCGAAATAGAGATTCGCGAAGAAGCGCAAACTGTTCGTATTAGCCGCCATCTGGCCTCGCAACACGATACAGCACCTCCGGCCTTTTCCCCAATGGTCACCTATGCAGCCCCACAACCAGTGGCCATGTCTGCCCCGGTTGCTGTTGCGGTGGACACACAAGCCATGCCTCCTGTTGGCAAAAGCACGGAGAGTATGGCCTCCGATAAAACCTTGACCATCACTTCACCAATGGTCGGCACCTACTATCAATCCAACTCACCGGAGGCACCACCACTGGTTGCCCATGGCGACATCATCAAAAAAGGGCAGGTTGTTTGTATTATCGAAGCCATGAAATTGATGAATGCCATCGAAGCAGAACATTCAGGCCGGGTGGTCAGTATTTTGAAGGAAAATGCCAGTCCGGTGGAATATGGTGAACCTCTCTTCATCCTTGAGCCGGTGTAAATGCCTATCTTCAATAAAATATTGATTGCCAACCGCGGCGAAATCGCCTTGCGGGTGCATCGTGCCTGCAAAGAGTTGGGTATTCAAACTGTTGCCGTCCATTCTGAAGCCGATGTCGGCTCAATGTGTGTGCGTCTGGCTGATGAATCGGTTTGTATTGGCCCGGCCCGTTCTGCAGACTCCTATCTGAATATCTCTTCGATCATGGCGGCAGCCGAGATCACCGACTCACGAGCCATCCATCCCGGTTATGGTTTTTTGTCGGAAAATCCAGAATTTGCTGAAATTGTACGCGCTTCTGGTTTGACCTTTATCGGTCCTGATCCCAGTGTCATCCGCCTGTTGGGCGACAAGGTGCAAGCGCGCAAAGCGATGATTGCTGCCGGTGTTCCGGTCGTTCCCGGTTCTGATGGCGAGGTATGCAACGAAGAGTCGGCTCTGAAAATGGCTCGTGAAATCGGCTTTCCGATCATTCTGAAAGCGGCTGCCGGTGGTGGTGGACGGGGCATGAAGGTGGTGCACTCCGATGCCGCTCTGGTCACCGCCTTTACTGTTGCCCGCAACGACGCCCGCCATTTTTTCAAGAATGATAAGGTCTATATGGAGCGCTATCTGACCGATCCGCGCCATATAGAGATTCAAATCCTGGCGGATAATCATGGCAATGCCATCCATTTGGGTGATCGGGACTGCTCTTTGCAACGCCGCCATCAAAAAATTCTCGAAGAGGCCCCCTCTCCAGCCATTACCCCAGAGCAACGGGAACAGTTGGGCCGGGTTGCAGCCAAAGCAGCTTTGGCAGTCAACTATACCGGTGTGGGCACTTTTGAGTTTTTGATGGATCGTGGCGAGTTTTATTTTCTCGAGGTCAACACCCGCATCCAGGTTGAACATCCGGTCACAGAGATGATCACCGGTGTCGATCTGGTCAAGGAACAGATTCGTGTGGCTGCCAACTTGCCGCTGACCATGCGTCAAGAGGATGTACAAATTCGTGGGCATGCCATTGAATGTCGGATCAACGCCGAAGATCCAGAAACTTTTATCCCCTCGCCAGGCCGCATCAGCGAATATCACCCGCCAGGCGGTTGTGGTGTGCGTGTCGATTCCGATGCCTATGCCGGCTATCGGGTTCCCCCGCACTATGATTCACTGCTGGGCAAACTGATCGTCCATGGTGCCAATAGAGCGGAAGCGATTGCGCGTATGCGCCGCGCCTTGGATGAATATGTCATTGGCGGTATCTCCACCACTATTCCGCTGCATCAACGCATCGTCCGCGATGGAACCTTTCGCAATGGTACTTATACGTTACGCTTTTTAGAGGAGTTTTTGAAAAACAACCAATGAGCGCCCCATTTGATCATCTGACCGTCCTCATTGATTCCTACCACCTCAAACAGGGGGTAAAGGCCATTGCACGGCAATTGCGTGCAGATCTGGATCAACTGCCTCCAGAAGAGCAAGCCGTTTTGGTTGTGGTACTCAAAGGAGGGGCTGTATTTGGCATAGACCTGCTACGCAGCTTGCAACGCTCCTTGCCAGTGGTTTTTATCCAGCGCACCCAACAACTCAACCAAACCCTCTCCCAGGCAGATCAAAATTTGCTGCACAATCGCCATCTGATTGTGGTCGATACGCTCATGGATACGGGTACCACGCTGCAAGCCCTTTGCCAGGAGTTGCAAACCTTTGCTCCCATCAGTGTGCGCATTGCCATTTTGCTGCACAAAACTGTCGCCAATGCCGAACCTTTGGCCATTCACTATCTGGGTTATGAGGTGCCTGATGTCAGGCTCTTTGGCTACGGATTGGATGAGGATGAGCACTATCGGGGTATGTCGGCAATCTATACCTGGTGGCCACAAACTCCCTCCCCCTTGCCCAGCGAAAGCGAAAAAAAGGGGAAAAAGAAAAGGGTGAGTGGTTGTGACAACACAGCCTGCTGCTGATTTGCTGGTACAACTGCTGAAACGCCGCCACTCTCTCTTGCAAGCCGACAGGGAGCAGCATGCTGCGACCTTGCGTGCGCACATCCAAAATGCACGGATTTTGGTGGTGGGAGCTGCCGGCTCCATCGGCTCAGCTTTTGTCGAGCAACTTGTGCAGTTTTATCCTGCCGCTTTGCATCTGCTGGATCCCAGCGAAAACAATCTGGTCGAACTGGTGCGCACGCTGCGTTCTGGAGAGTATAAAGCTCCTGAGGATTTTGCCACCTTTGCCATTGCCATGGGCACACCAGAGTTTCATGCCTTTCTCTCTGCCTCCTCACCCTATCAGGTGATTGTCAATTTTGCAGCTCTCAAACATGTGCGTTCGGAGCGGGATCCTTTTACCTTGATGCGTCTGATCCACACCAATATCGTGGCCTTGGACCAATTTTTGCTGCAGTTATCCCATACACCTCCGCAACATTTTTTTTCGGTTTCTTCGGACAAAGCGGTAGAGCCGGAAAATGCCATGGGCGCCAGCAAAGCGGGAATGGAGGCTGTGCTCTGGCAACATGCCGAACAGATTCCCGTCAGCAGTGCCCGTTTTGCCAATGTCGCTTTTTCTGATGGCAGTCTCTTGCATGGTTTTATCCGTCGTTGGGAGAAGAGACAACCATTGGCTGCCCCCAATGATGTACGACGCTATTTTCTCTCGCCACAAGAGGGGGGAGAGCTCTGTTTGTTGGCCTGTTTTTTGGCCAATAATCGGGAGATATTTATTCCCCGACTGCATGCCGAAGATGATCTGCACAGCTTTGCTGAGATTGCGCAGCTCTTTTTGCACAGCCAAGGGGTGCAACCACACCTTTGCCAATCGGAAGAAGAGGCGCGGGCAATGGCCGCACAACTGCGGCAAAACCCCACACCAGCGAGTTGGCCTTGTCTCTTTACCCCTAGTGATACCAGTGGGGAAAAGATGGTGGAGATCTTTGCCGCTGCCGACGAAACAATCGATTATGAGCGCTTCAACGCGCTGGGAGTCATCAGCAAACCACCATTTTCCCAGAAAGAATCCTTGCGCAGTGCTCTTGCCCAACTGCAAAACCTACGTCAGCGTGGCCATTGGCAGAGTGCAGAGATCATGGAGATTCTGCAACAGATTGTCCCCACTCTACGCCACAAACAGTTGGCAAAAAATTTGGATCAAAAGATGTGAGCAGGCTCTCTCCTGCCCGCTACAAGTGGGACAAGAGAGCTATTTCGGGAGAATACAGCGTCCAACTGAACCACTGGCACAGCGATGACCATCGTTCCAATAGACACCTTCGAGCTGCGCCCCCTGCCACTGCCCATCCAGAATATTGGCACCAAACAGGGTTGCTCCCCGCAGATCAGCATCGGTAAAGTTGGCTCCCTTCAAATAGGCTCCCTCCAGGTAGACTTTCTGCATATTGGCCCCGGTAAAATTGGCAGCGGCCAAATTGGCCTGTTTGAAATTGGTGTGCAGCAAATGCGCCCGTACAAATTGACTGCCTGCCAGATCGGCCTCCTCCAAGACAGCATCCTGTAAATCGCTGCCGCTAAAATCGGCTCCCTGGGCTTTTACCCGATAAAAGTTGGCTTTTCTGGCCTGCACAGCGCTCAAATTGGCCTGCGCCAACCGCGACCCTTGAAAATGAAAGCCAGGGAGGGACAACCCGTGCAAATTGGCTTGTGTCAAATCACAACGAATACATTTTTTGGCCTGCAACAATTTTTCCAGCCGTTCGGGCCAAGCGGGATCTGCCGCACGCACCCAGAGCGGTACACAACAGACCGCAACGGTCAGGCCAAAGAGCAGCCATCTTTTCATGTTGTGGCTTCCCGATTACGTAAAGCAAAATAGAGCAGATACCACAGCAGAAGTGCAGCGACAATCAATGAGACTCCTGCCAGACGCAACAAGGGATCCCATCCGCTCAGCATCGCCGCCACAAATAAAACCAAACCAGCCCATTGGTTACGCAGTTGCCACTGTCCGGATGGCGGGGTTAAATCCTCCATCATGGGCACACCGGGTTGACCGGCGCGCGAGCTGTAACGATGAAACCAGGTCAAAAAAGGGATAATGCGGTAGAGCATACCCATGATGATACTACTGACAAAGCCGAACAAAAACAAAACGGCAAACAGATAGCGCAAACGATCGGCACTGAACAGCGGCCACATCCACATCACCAATACCGCCAAAGAGCCTCCCAGATAGCCCACTTGCCACAGGCGTAGAGTGACATCCCATTTTTTGCGCCGCCGTTGTTGAAACAGCTCCAGCATAATTTTGCCATAGAGCAAAAGTGCGGCCAGAGCGGGGGAGGCAGCCAACCAGGCAGCCCAAAAAGGCAGAGGATCCCACAGCAACATGGCTGTCGGCAAGAGCACCCAGGTGACAGCCAGCCCGATCAGGATGGTGTAGGCGCGCTCTCTGGGAAAGGGGGGCATCATGTAGAACATGGGCAGAACATGAAAAGAGACGCCGATCATCAAAGTGGCGACCCAACCGAACAGCCCCCAAATCAGATGGACGCCAATCATGGCATGACGATCAATGGCCAAAAAGCCATGGGCATACTCTCCCAAAAAGATCAGCCCCATGATCAATACCGCCAACAGATTGAGAATGGCCAAACGCATGGCCCACAGAGTGGGATGAACCACATGGGCTCGGAACAACGTCAACCCCACAGGGATAATGAACAGAATCACTGCACCGGCAAGGCTGAAGCTGGCAAGCAGCAGCAACCAGCGGTGCAAGCCAATACCCACCTCCAAGACCAAACTCAACACCCCAACAATCAGCATGCCATGAACCCAGCGACTCCCTTTGACCCACGGTACAGGACCTCCACCCAATACCGGAATCATTTGGTACATCGCCCCAAACATCACAGTGGCAATCCAGCCTAAGGTTATTAGATGCACAAGAGCTACCGTTTCAGGCAATAATGGCGCCGACAAAAGGGATCCCCCCTCTTGCAGCAGCACCAGACCACAAAGCAGCAAAAAGAAGGGTGCAGTGGCAAAAAAGCGAAATGGCACACTCAATGGGGGGGCTTGGTCGATATGCAATCCACTTCCAGGCAGCATCAGACACTCCTAGGCAAAAAGACAATAAAACAAACTCGACTTGTCAGCAGATCAGTGTAGCCTTTTTTGCCGTCAAATAAAAGCGATCCTGCCAGAAACCCAGGGCAAGCGCATTTGAAAATAGAAAATTATTATGGAGCTCCAGGAGGAGATTATCTCCTCCTGGTGGGTGCAGGGCAAAGCCCTGCTGAAAATGTGCGGCGTTTCATCAGAAGCGAATGCGCAAGCATTCGCGCACGCCGCACCGATTTGTGCCCCGCAGGGGCACGCTTTGGGAGGGCGGACG
>NZ_RXIU01000086.1 GCF_004217665.1 Candidatus Magnetaquicoccus inordinatus
GGATTCCATCCCTGGACCCGGCCAGGGAGGTGCCCTCCCTGGACCCGCAATAGTTTTGGGTGGTGAATAGTTACTTTGTTTTTTGCTTTTGGCGCGTATTTGTGCGCCAATGCGCACAGTATCTCCATGGGGGTAGAGCTGGTGAGTCATCGCAAACCGGGTAGAGTTGGCGAGCCAGCGCAAACCTGAATCATGGCAAGCGCATTTGCCAATTTCCTCACTGTTGCCACAAGCGAAACGGTGCATGTCGGGCGTCCGCCCTCCCAAAGAGTGCCCCTGCGGGGCACCAATCGGTGCGGCGTGCACGAATGCTACGCATTCGCTTCTGGTGAAACGCCGCACATTTTCAGCAGGGATTTGCCCTGCACCCACCAGGAGGAGATAATCTCCTCCTGGACCTCCCTCATAATTTTCTGATTTTCAAATGCGCTTGCCCCGCAAGGCAAGTGGAAAAAATCGACAAGGAATCAGGAATATGTTATAATCCAATGTTGGTATGTATAGTCTGCCCAGATCGGCATCCCTGAACAGGAGTGGCTTGGCCCCCGGCAGGGCAAGATACCCCTGTCTGACTCGGCATTGTAAAGGATTATGAACTATCATGGAACCGCTGGAAATTGCTCCTGTCTCCCCTCCTTTGGAGATCACCACCTCACGACAGATGCTGGCATGGCTGGCGGAACAAAATCTTTCGTTGGCCTTTACCACCTATCAAATTGGCAAACTGTTTTTTTTGGGCTTGAAGCCCAACCAGGAGCTTTCGGTCTTTGAACGCACCTTCAATCGGTGCATGGGTTTGTGTGCGACAGACAATGGCCTGTATATGAGCAGTTTGTATCAGGTCTGGCGTTTTGAAAATGTCTTGTCGCCACGCCAGCATCAGGATGGTTTTGACCGTCTCTATGTACCACAGTTAGGTTATACAACTGGCGATATTGACATCCACGACATGGGAGTAGAGCAAAACGGTCGGCTGATTTTTGTCAATACCCTGTTCGGCTGTCTGGCTACCTTGAGCGAGACCCACAGTTTCAAACCATTGTGGCAACCGCATTTTTTAAGCAAACTGGCTGCAGAGGATCGTTGTCATCTCAATGGCTTGGCCATGCGTGATGGTCAGGCGACGCATGTAACGGCGGTCAGTGAAGCAGATGTGGCCGATGGCTGGCGCGAGCATCGCGTCGATGGCGGAGTGGTAATCGATGTCGCGGAAAATGCGGTGGTGTTGCGTGGACTCTCCATGCCCCATTCGCCACGTTGGCATCAGGGACGCTTATGGTTGCTCAATTCGGGCACCGGTGAGTTTGGCTATGCCGATCTGCAGAGCGGCCGTTTTCAGGCCATCTGTTTTTGTCCCGGCTATCTGCGTGGTTTAAGTCTGCATGGGGATTTTGCCATTGTGGGTCTGTCCAAGCCACGCCACAATAAAACCTTTGCGGGTTTGCCGTTGGAGGAGAAACTGAAAGAGCGACGCAGTGAGGCACGCTGTGGTATTCAGGTGATCGATCTGCGCAGTGGCGATGTGGTCCACTGGTTGCGTCTGGAAGGGATCGTGGAGGAGCTTTATGATGTGGTTGCTCTGCCCGGTGTGCGGCGTCCCATGGCCTTGGGTTTTAAGACTGATGAGATTCGCCGGGTGTTGAGTATTGAATCGGCAGAGCCAACAGCCGCATCTTGATGTGTGGCGCTGGGTGCACTGCCTGGTGACCGAGTAAAGGTGTCCCCGCCAGGTGTGGAGTGTGAAAGAGCAAGCCATATGTTTGAAGCTCTGTATTATCAAGATCGCTTGCAGGTGATCAATCCGCGAGGAGATGTGGGGGTGGTGACCTTGTGGACTCCTCCTGGCTTGATCGCCAACAAGTTGCGCAACTGGGGGATCGATCTGCAAGCCGACTCGGCACGCATTGCCGTGCTGGGCAATCTGTATGGCAACGGTCTGGCGGAAATGCTGATTAATCTGTTGTATAATCCGCAGATTGGCCATTTATTGATCCTGGGGCGCGATTTGGCTGGCTCGCGACAGGAGTTGCTCAACTTTTTTACGCTGGGGGTGGAGCCCAACCACTATTTGGGTCGCGCCATGTTTCGCATCATCGGTACCGAGAAGCATCTGGATGGCTCCGTGTTGCCAGAGGATTTTCAGGGGCGACCATTGGCGGTGCGCGATTTGAGTATGTGGCGGGATGAAGAGGCGGCAGAGCGGATTCGCGACTATTTTGCCACTTTGCCTGTACAGCAGAGCCCGCTGCTGCCAAGGGTGCGACGGGCCCTGCAGCAGGTGCAAGTGCAGTGGTATCCCTCGCATCCGGGAGCCCATTCGGTATTGCGCCGCACTCCCTTGGAAGCGTGGCAGGAGGTGATTTTTTTGCTGTTGCGCTTTGGCCAGCGGCGGCAGTTGCGTAAAGGGGAACGGCTTGAGCTGCACAACTGCAAGGTGATTGTCGAGGAGCCTGTTGTGGAGAGTGAGGCGGTGCTGGCACGCTGGGGATTCTCCTTGGCAGCACTGCAGAGCTATCAGCAAACCATTCTGGATGGTACTCCTTCGGCGGAACAGCCCTATACCTATGGCAACCGTTTGCGTGGCTATTTTCAGGCTGAGGGGGTGACTATCGATGCCTTGGCGCAGGCGGTGCATCATCTGCAGGAGGATGAAGAGTCGCGACGGGCCTATATCTCCCTGTGGGACAGTAGACGGGATATTTTGCCGGGAGTGCGAGGACATCCCTGTTTGGTGACTCTGTTTTTTCGTAAATGGGCAGGCTGTTTGACTTTGACCGCCACCTTTCGCAGTCATAACGCTCTGGATGGCTGGTTGCGCAACTGTTATGGTTTAATGGCCATCCAGCAGAGTGTGGCCGAACAGGTGGGTATGCCGGTTGGCTCTTTGACCCTGATCAGCCACTCGCTCTCCATCGATCCGCAAGGAGAGGGGTTGAGTCGGGCCCAGGCCATTGCAGCCGCCAAAAAAAGTGCCGACCGGGTCGATCCAGAGACAGGAAAACTCTCCTTGCGTACCGATCCCCATGGCGAGTTTGTGATCACCATCGATCGGGAGGCGGGAGAGTTGGTGGTGCAGCATCTTTGGCAAGGGCAGTTGCTGCATGAATATCGGGGGCGCAGCAGCGAAAATATTGAAAAACAGTTGGCGCGGGATTGTGCGCTGTCGGAGATCAGTCATGCCCTCTATTTAGGGCGCGAGTTGGCTCGTTGGCAGATGAAACTGCAAGGGCAACCATTGCGAGAAGAGTAAAGGATTATGTTTGTCTATTTTGATATTGGTTTTACCTTGTTGGGGGGGCCGAGCACAGGACCGGCCCGGCGTTTGGTGGAGATGTTGGGCCTGCCGTCTACAGCCAAAGGAAGGGTGGCCGAGGTGTTGTTTACCCAACCCTTTGTCGATGCCGAGCATTTGGCTGACCATCTTTGTGAGCTGTTTCATACTTCAACCTCAATGACCAGGGAGAGTGTGCAGCAGTTGTGGCGGGCGCAGATCGAAGAGGCACGTTTGTTGCCGGGAGCCGCTGAGCTGTTGAGCGCTTTGCGGCAGGCGCAGATTCCCTTCGGTTTTATATCCGATATTTGGTCTCCGTTTCATAGCGGCTTTACCCATCTGTTGCCGAAGGAGAGTTTGCACTGTCCAGGATTCTACTCCTTTCAGCAGCGGTGTGCCAAACCGGATCCAGAGCTCTATCGGCGGGCTTTGCACCATACCAAAATGGCTGCCGAAGAGGTTATCATGGTGGGTGATACCTACTCCTTGGATATGGCGCCGGCGCGCAAGATGGGGATGAAAACAGTGTGGGTGCTGCATCGACCCGAACAGGAAAAGCGAGAGCTTTTGGGCGTTTTGAATGGCCTGCTGCCGACTCCGGAGTGGACGGTCGGTTCGCTGGCAGAGATCACTGTGGAGCGCTTGCGGGCTGTTTTGGCCCAGGGAGGGAAGGGATGAGCCATTTGACGATCTCGCGCTTGGAGTTTGTCAGCGAAGAGCAATTATTGGAACGTTTGCAACAGACGCGCCTGCGGGGTTTTGCGCAAGCGCTGGTCTATGAACATGCCTCCTTGCGCCTTGTGCGGGATGTGGATCCCCTTTCTCTCTATCCGGCACAGAATTATGTCTTGCAGGAAGAGCATCAACGACTGCACACTCTGTATGAGCTGTTTATGCGGCAGGGAATCAATATTTTTGCCTTGACCGGTGCCATTCTGTTTTGGTTGCGTTATGAGGATGGTGTGGAGGAGGGACCGATTCCCTTGACTCCTCCCTTGGTGGAGATCTCCCATGAGCCTGATGGTCGGCTATTGCCTTTGATCAACGATGGCATGCACCGGGTATATACGGCCATGCGCCTGCAGAGTACGATCAACATTGTGCAAATTACCAATGTTCCCCGTCAGTGGCCCTATTATGCCTATCCTTTGGCCAATGGTTGGGCCGATGTGCAGGAGTTGCGCAGCTTGCCGGTCGATTATGTGAAAAAAGCCTATCGCGATCCACAAAACTATAAGGATCTGTTTCGCGATTTTAATGGGGTGTTTCCAGGAATTCAAAAGCAGCGGCAACGGAGTCTGCAGACATGAGATTATCGGATCGGGATCTGTTACAGCGCATGGCGGAGGGAGAGATCACTATTGAGCCTCGTCCGGCTGCGGAAAGTTTTGGCTCTTTTTCTGTCGATGTGCGCCTGGGACATCGTTTTCAGACCTTTCAACCCAGCGCCAGCCCCTTTTTGGATCTGTCGGCCATTTCCGGTCGTTTTTCGGTCTCCGAGCAGATCATGAAAACGGTAGAGTTGGGGGATGAAGAGCAATTTTTTCTCCATCCCGGTGAATTTGCCCTGGGCATGACCCTGGAGCGCATCAAGTTGGCCAGCCATATTGTGGGTTGGCTGGATGGGCGCAGCAGTCTGGCCAGGGTCGGTTTGATGGTGCATATTACAGCGCATGCCGTCGATCCGGGATGGGATGGACATATCACCTTCGAGTTTTTTAATGCCGGGAGGTTGCCGCTGGCCTTGAAACCAGGTATGCGTATCGGTGCCATCTCCTTTGAACAGCTCTCTTCTCCCACCAGCAAACCGTATGGGGAGAAGCAGGGTGCAAAATATCATGGTCAAAACGGGCCACTGTCCAGTCGAATCGTGCAGGATTCCTATGCGGAGGGCAAAGATGCTTGAGGCACTCAAGAATAAACGCTTACTGATGATGGCAGGGGCTGGATTGTTGTTGCTGATCCTGCTGGTTGTAGGGGCGAAAATGCTGTTTATGCGCCCCAGTGATGCCGAATTGGCGCGAGCCGATGGCAATCTGAAAGGCAAATGGTTGCCCCACATTATTCCCGAATTGCCTCCGGTCGCTTTTGATCCGCAGAAGGATTGGGGCAGCGAGCAGGAAAAGCTGAGTCTCATTGCCGCGGCAGTCAATGCACGTATCAGTGGCGGTACGCGCATTGAAAGTGGCAAATCACCCACCTTTGACCGTGGCTTGATGACGGTGGATGAGGTGCAGATCGACAAGTCGCTTCCCGATCAACCGCGCATTCAGGTACGCATCTCCCACCATGGCAATCGGGTGGTCGATCATGCACGCATGGATATCCTCTTTTTGGATAACAAAGCCACTTTGCTGGCGCGGCGTGCGGTCAATCCGCTGGTGGTGTCGGGTGGCTTGTATGGCGACAAAATCAAGCCCTTGCGTCCCGATGAGGTGCGCGAGTTTTATGTGGATGCGACTCAGGCGCCCTTGGGTTGGTTGGATCAGGTGGCGGTTGAGTTGATCTATTATCAATTTGCACCCTGATTCGTCGATGCAAACCATTCAAGAACCACAGAAAAAACCCACTCTGGTATTGGCCTCCACATCGCCCTATCGGCGGCAATTGTTGGATCGTTTTGCAGTGGCTTATGAGACCGCACGACCCGGTATTGCCGAAGAGCGACTTCCTGGGGAGAGTCCGCGCCAGTTGGCCCTGCGTCTGGCCGAAGAGAAGGCGCGTGCAGTGGCAGCCAACTATGACAATGCCCTGATTATCGGTGCCGATCAGGTGGCACTGTTGGGCGAGGAGGAGGAGAGCGCGCCACAACTGCTCAGCAAACCGGGTAGCCATGCTGCTGCCGTGGCGCAGTTGCGGGCGGTTTCGGGAAAAAGTGTACAATTTCTCAATGGCCTTGCCCTCTATCATACCCCTTCCGGGCGTTGTCATACGATAGTTGTTCCCTTCCGGGTGCTGTTTCGTACTCTCGAAGATTCCCTGATTGAAGCCTATTTGCGCCGTGAGCAGCCCTATGATTGTGCCTGCAGCTTCAAATCAGAGGGGTTGGGTATTGTTTTGTTTGAACGTATGGAAGGGGAGGATCCCACCGCTCTGATTGGTCTGCCGTTAATCGCCTTGCGCCGTCTTTTGGAGAAAGAGCAGTTTGCTGTTTTGTGAAAATCCTTTCAGTGCCACATAGTTGTTAGTAATTTTTGCTTTTTTTGCAATAATGTAAGCAGGAAATGTTGCTTGTTGCGAGCCATCTTGATACTATCTTGATATGGCGATTTGTGCCATTCCTTGTTGATTTCTGGGCTTTTTCTGTTTCGTGCTTTGCATGTGCACCTCTTCATGGAGTGATTCAGCGAACATGGCCAATCTGTGGCGTTTTTTGTGGTTTTTACTGCTTGGGGGCGTAGCAATTACCGTTGGCTTTGTGGTTGATTATTATACGCTGCGTGATTTTGAAAATGAACAACTGGCTTTTTTGCGGGTTCGGGCGGCAGATAGCGCTTGGCGTATCGCTTCCCAGACCATCAATGGTCAGACCATGGGTATCGCCCTGGTTTTGGGTTTGAATGAGCCGGTGGTAAAACAGGCTGCGTTGGGCAAGCTGCCTCCAGATGATCCCGCAGTATTGGAGCGTACCCGTTCCGTGACCCGTCTGTTGAAAGCAGACGGAACTTATGTTGTTAATGCCCAGGGTATTGTGGTGGCGCATGACTCTACCCGTGTCTCCTATACGGGCATGAATCTGACCTTTCGTCCTTATTGGCAACAGGCCATGGCCGGTATGATCAGCGTCTATGCGGCTGTCGGAGCCAATACCGGTGAGAGGGGTCTGTTTGTGGCGGCACCCTTGCGCCTCACCGATCAACCAAACAGTGAGGTGATCGGTGCCGTGGTGGTAAAGGTATTGGCCGATTATCTGGATGACGAGTTGGTCAATATGGGTTCTCGCGCTCTTCTGCTCTCTCCGCAATCGGTGGTTTTTGCCACTTCACATAAGGATTGGATGTATCGCATCGGTGTCGAACCGACGGCGGATCGCGTAGAAGAGATCAATACCCTCAAGCAGTTTGGCAAGGTGTTTCAAAAGGCGCAACCGGTCCGGTTGCCCTTTGATCTGGGGCAAAATTTTGCCACCTTGGATGGTGTGCGTTATGCTGTTTTGCAGAGCACGATCGACTGGCACGATCCTTTTGGTTTGTGGAAGCTGGTGGTGTTACAGGATACCAGCAACTGGACCACATTGTCGCGTCGTTTGCTGATTGATATTCCGGCGGGAATCGGCGCTGCCTTGTTGATGGTTTTTATCCGTATGCGTCGTCTTACCCATTTGCGGGAGTTGGAAAACCAGGCCAAATTGGCGGAGCATGCCAACCAGTTGGAGAGCGAGGTTGCCAATCGTACCAAGGATTTGCGGATCAGTCAGGACAAACTGAAAAATCTTGTGGATACCGGAGTGGAGCTGGGCAGAGAGCAAAACCGCATGGCCTTGCTGCGTAAAATTCTCTTCGGTGGTCGCGATTTGCTGCATTGTGATGCAGGAACCCTCTATCTGGTTACCGAGCATAAAACACTGGCCTTTACCTTGCGCACCAATGATGATGAGGCGCTGCCCTCTTTTGAGATCCCTTTATATGACCCTGAGGGTAAGCCGGTAGAACGGTTTATCTCTACCTGGTGTGCGCTGCACAATAAACCGGTGGTGATTGATGATATCTACCAGGAGACCCATTTTGATGTTTCTGGTACCAAACGCTTTGATGCCAACAGCGGGTATAAGACCGTTTCCATGTTGACCGTGCCTCTGGCTCCGCGCGAGGGGGAGGTGATCGGGGTGTTGCAATTTCTCAATGCCTTGCATCCCGAAACCGATGAGATCACCACTTTTCATCCCGAACTGATTGGTTTTGTGACCGCCATGGCAACCCAGGCGGCGGTGGCCTTGGATAACCACAAGCTGATTGAATCACAAAAGGCCCTGATGGATGCCTTGATCAAACTGGTAGCAGGGGCAATCGACACCAAAAGTCCCTATACCGGTGGCCACTGCGAACGGGTGCCAGAACTGGGCATCATGCTGGCAGAAGCTGCTTGTGCGGTACAGGAAGGGGAGTTGGCCGACTTTCAGTTGCACACCGATGATGAATGGCGCGAGTTTCGCATCGGGGCGTGGCTGCATGATTGCGGCAAGGTGACCACTCCAGAATATGTGGTGGATAAAGGGTGTAAGCTGGAGACCATCTATAACCGTCTCCATGAGGTGCGCATGCGCTTTGAGGTGTTGCTGCGCGATGCGATGAATGAGCGTTGGCGTGCCATTGCCAATGGGGTTGAGGAGAGCGTGGCCAACCAACAGTATGAAGAGCGGCGCCAACAGTTGCTGGATGATTTTAACTTTGTGGCTGAATGCAACCTGGGTGATGAATTTATCTCACCGGATCGGTTGGCCCGTTTGCAACGCTTGTCGGAACAGACCTGGCTGCGCCATTTTGATGATCGTATTGGTCTGTCGCATGTCGAGTTGCAGCGCTATCAAGGGGAGGCGCCGACTCTGCCGGTGCTGGAAAAACTGCTCGCCGACAAGCCAGAGCATGTCATTCCGCGTACCGATTTCAGTGTGGCCGATCCCAAATATGGTTTCAAGATCAAGATTCCAGACAATTTATACAACTATGGCGAACTCTATAATCTGAGCATCGGACGCGGGACGCTGACCGAGGAGGAGCGCTTTAAGATCAACGAGCATGTGGTGCAAACCATCATCATGTTGGAGCAGTTGCCGCTGCCCAAAGAGTTGCGACGGGTTCCAGAATATGCCGGTTCGCACCATGAGACCTTGGTGGGTACCGGCTATCCGCGCAAATGGGATAAGAGTCAGCTCAATGTGCCTGCCCGAATCATGGCCATTGCCGATATTTTTGAGGCTTTGACCGCCTCGGATCGTCCCTACAAAAAGGCGAAAAAACTGTCGGAAGCGATTAAAATTCTCTCCTTTTTCAAGAAGGATGGACATATTGATCCCGTACTGTTTGATCTCTTCCTGAGCTCGGGAGTCTATATGCGCTATGCTGAAAAATATCTGTTGCCCGAACAGATTGATGAGGTGGATGTCAGCCGCTATGTGAGTGCCGGATGAATGCTGTCGGGAGTTTGCGACGGCCACTCTCCCGGTGGTTCGTTTGCGGCTCCCTGAGTGGCTTGCTGGCAAGCGGACTCTTTTGGCTCGGTGTGGCCTTTGCCGAAAGCGCACAAGAGTTGCCGCCGAAGGCTGCGGCAGCGAGCCAATGGGCCCCGTTGCAGCAGGCCATGGAAAAGGCGCTGCAGAGTCGTGGCTATCATGGCGGTGTGCTGGTGCTGCACAAAGAGGGGCGGATGGTTTTTGCCCAGGGGTTTGGTTGGGCCGATCGTGCCAAAAAGGTGCCGATGCCCAGTACGGCGCTGTTGCGCATTGGCAGTATTGCCAAACCGTTGACCCAGGCACTCTTGAAAAGTTTGCAGAGACAGGGGCGGTTGCGTCTGAGTGATTATGCCTTTTGTTTTCCTGAAAATAAACAACAGCGTTGCTGGTTGACAATTCCTGAACAGTGGCAGGTGGAGAGCGGGTGGTCGGCGGTGACGCTGCAGCATCTTCTCAACCATCAGGGGGGATTGCCCAGTCGGCATGAGGATCCGGCACTGATCGAGTTGCGGGTTGCCCAGCAGTTGGCGGTGCCTTCGCCACCGAGTCGGATGGATCTGCTGCGTTATACCTTTCGCAAAGCGCCGCAGCCAGCGGTCGGCACCGTAAAAGCCTATTCCAATCTGGGCTATGAAATCTTGGGCATGGTGGCCGAACAGGCAGGTGGCAAGAGTTATTGGGAGTTGCTGCAGGAGCATATTTTTGCCCCTCTGCGGGTAGCGGCAGAGGAGGTGCAACCTGCGCGTTCTTTGCCGAAGGATCGTCATCCGCGTGAACCGGAATATATTGATCATAACTTGGTGCCCTCCTTGTTTGCGCCAAGGCAGCGGGTATTTGCGCCTGATGGGGGATATAATGAAGAAAATTTATTGGCAGCAGGTGGTTTGATTGCCTCGGCGCAGGCGATAGCGCAGTTTATGAATGGCTATTGGTTGGGCAGCGGCGAGCCTCGGCATGCCGGAGAGGTAGGGCAATTTTGGCAGATGGAGGGGGTGCAGCGGGGTATGCACGCTCTGGCCGAGCAGTGGACACAGCAAGGGCAAGATTTTCATTTTGTGGCGCTGTTTAATGGTTATGATGCAGCACGCTCGGCAGCATTATATGGGGAGTTGGAGGAGGGGATACGCCAGGTTTATCGCTTGCCAAAGGAGGGAAGTGATCAGAGTCAGTTGCGGGTAGAAAGCGAGCGTCTGCCGCAGGTTGTGGCGCAATTGAACCGCTTGCGCAGCTCAGGGAAAGGGTGTAGCGGGCAGGTGGTGCAAGCGAGCCGACCCTTGCAGTGGCAAGAGTCGTTGGCAAATGCGGCAGAGCAGCATGCCAAAGAGCAGGTGTTAAAGAGTCGTCCAGGATTGTTGAGTGGGGATGGCAGCGATCTTTTTTCGCGTTGGCGTCAGCAGGGCTATCGCCCTATCGGGGGCTATGAATATCTGCTGTGGGTAGAGGGAGAGGTGAGCGAGGCGGTCAGTCACTGGATAACAGAGACTAAGCTGTGTCAGACGCTCTTGCGTCCTGGGCTGGCTGATGTAGGGGTGGCCGCAGCAAGCATTTGGGACAAACTGGGCAGAAAAATGGGTAAGCGTTTATTGGTTTTGGATTTAGGAGTGCCGGAGCCTTGACGCCGCAGATGCAGCTTTTTGGTGTGATGAAATGATTTTTAGTATATGAATCTCTTCTCTGCAAGGAAAGTGGCATGGTGATTCTGTGCAATCATAAGCATTTGACCCATGAGAGCGGCTGGTGTATGGTGTGCTGCGCTGCTTGCAGGGGTGGCGATAGCCCTCTGATGGGGCTGAGAGTGGGTCAGGGGTTTTGATAAGGCAGGAGAAGCAATGATGGAAGAGGTCATTACGGATCTGTTGCAGTTGGCAGAACAGGGAGATCAAGATGCCCAATTCAAATTGGGTTTTTTGTATGCCAAGGGGATTACGGTAGCCGCAGATTTGCAGGAGGCGCGCAGATGGTTTGGCAAAGCGGCGGAACAGGGTCATAACGGTGCGCAATTTGAGCTGCAGCGACTCACTGAGGAGGGCAACAGCCAACCGGCTTGAGCTGTTTTCTGCTGTTTGAGTGGCAGCAGATAAGCACCCAGGTCAGAGAAAGCAGTGTGCAGCAGAGTCTCAGGGCTGCAGGCAAAAGCTGTTTTGTTGCCGGAGTGGCAGCAGAAAGGCGCGCCTAGACAGAAAACAGGCTTTCAGCAGAGCAGCAGAAAGGCGCGCCCAGTACAGAAAACAGGCTTTCAGCAGAGCAGCAAAGCCAGAGCGCGGGCATTGATCTGCTCGGGTTGCCTGCTGGCAGCGGGAGATAACTCCTGTAATTGTGTATTAATGCGGGTGGCATGGGCATGGGCAGCACCAGCAGAGCTGTAACCACCCGCATCAACCGGTCCTCCCATCAGATTGAGCAGCAGATGACCGGTAGCCTGGTAGACCAGACGATAGCGTCCAGCCATTTTTTTGACGATGACCTGAAAAGGCAGAGAGGGTCGTTGGGTGAGCATGAGCATTTTCTAACCTTTTTTCGAGCGGATAGGCGAGTGTGCGGGCATATTGGCCGTCGATAGGGCTGATTTAACGCAATTCTCATACCATGCGATAATGGAGTGGCGGTTGTACATACAGGGTGTGCTGTAAGGGGGATGGAAGCGGTTGGAGTGTTTGCAGTGACTTGATTTTCCATGTGGCAGGGCGTAGTGTTGCCGGTCATGCGGGGAGCAGGCAGATAAGGAGGCTATGCACATTAACGGGAATATTTTGCTGGATTTTTGCTCTCTCCGCTCTGTGGAACAAAGGGTTGTTTAGTGTCATGGACCCCCTGTTCCCTCTTGTGGAAACAGCATAAGCAGGTGCAAACTGCTACGTTATTGTGAATTCGCTCCTTGCAGAGCAGCTTGGCCAATCGGTTAACCATTGCGGGGATCATTCAATCGACACAAAAGGATACGGCTGTTATGGATGAAGGAATAGTTGCCAGCACCTCCGGTTCGAGCAGGGTTATTCCGTTGCGCATCTCGGAAAAGCTGGTGGTACCGCAATATCTGGAACAGACCTATTGGTGGGCCTATTTACATCCGAAAGGGGTGCGCTTTTTTGAGCGGCAATGGTTGGTCAATTTGATTTTGTGGGGAAATTTTGCCCGTTTGCGTGACGCCGCCCTGGCGGAGTGCGGGGCAGAGTTGGAGGGGCGGACGCTGCAGGTTGCCTGTGTGTATGGGGATTTTACCCCCCGATTGGCGCAACGTTTGGCCACGGGAGCCCGTCTGGATGTGATCGATGTGGCGCCGGTACAACTGGAAAATTTGCGCAGTAAACTGGATGGTACCACCAATGTGCACCTGCATCATCAAGACTCCACAGCGCTCTGTTTTGCCGATGGCGAATTTGACCAGGTCATTCTGTTTTTTTTGTTGCACGAGCAGCCGGATGAGGTGCGCAGAAAAACCGTCTGCGAAGCGATGCGCGTGGTAAAACCAGGTGGCAAAGTAATCTTTGTCGATTATCACCGGCCTTCGCTGCTCAATCCATTTCGTTATGTCATGATTCCGATTCTCTATTTTCTTGAACCGTTTGCACTCAATCTCTGGAAACAGAATATTCTGTCCTGGGCCATGGATTGTTGTGCCATGCGCCAGTCTGCGCACAGTTTGACCTGCATCGGACGGGTGCAGCAAGAGACCTATTTTGGTGGTTTATACCAAAAAGTGGTGTTACAGCGCCTGCCGTTGCCGTCCGAAAAAAATGCGGAAGCGCATCCTGGTTGAGTGATATTTTCATCCTTGCTAAGAAAAGAGGGCTGTGATGGCTGAGCCGTGCATAACCAGTGTGACGATTGGTGAAGAGATTGCTCGTTATGGATTTCCCGATGGACATCCTTTTGGGCCGCATCGCATGGGGGTGTTTTGGCAGGAGGCTTGCCGTTTGGGACTGGATAGCCAAGTGG
>NZ_RXIU01000087.1 GCF_004217665.1 Candidatus Magnetaquicoccus inordinatus
GTCGGGCGTCCGCCCTCCCAAAGAGTGCCCCTGCGGGGCACAAATCTGTGCGGCGTGCGTGAATGCTACGCATTCACTTTTGTGAAACGCCGCACATTATCAGCAGGGCTTTGCCCTGCACCCACCAGGAGGAGATAATCTCCTCCTGGACCTCCCTAATAATTTTCTGGTTTGCAAATGCGATTGCCCTGACCAACTGTTTGCACCAACTATTCACCCTCCCTTAAAGATGCTAACATATGCACCATGAAAAACCCACCCGGATTTCTCCTCGCAGCCACGCAATCACACAGTGGTAAAACAGTGGTCGCATTGGCCCTGATGGCACGTCTCTGCCAAGAGGGGTATCAAATCGCCCCCTTCAAGGCTGGACCCGATTTTATCGATCCGCTCTGGCATAGTGCCCTCTGTCAAAAACCCAGCTACTCCCTGGATACGCAGATGATGGGCAGAGAGGAGTGTCGGCGCCTTTTGCAACAGCATGCTCCGGTCGGCACTCTTGCCATCGTGGAAGGAGCCATGGGACTATATGACGGTCGGCAGGGAGTGGGCGGTCCTGGTTCATCAGCAGATCTTGCGCGCACCCTCAACCTGCCGGTCATTCTGGTGATCAATGCCAAAGGGATGGCTGGTTCGCTTGCGGCCCTGGTGAGCGGATTCCAACACTTTGCCGAAGATTTTACCATTGTCGGTATCATTGCCAATCGCGTCGGCAGCCCCTCGCATGCCCGTCTGCTGGCAGATACACTGCAGAGTTGTCAGCTCCCTCCTCTGCTGGGCTGGCTCAGTCACAGCCCTGAGTTGCAGCTTGCCGAACGCCATTTGGGTCTCTATCTGCCCCACGACCATCCCCTGCCCCCCCTCCCCATCCTGCAGCAGGCCATTCAACTGCAAGAAGAGTCATTTCGCAGCCTGTTGCCCGAACCACCTGGCCCTGCAGTTGCCACTGTTTCAACACCCAGAAGCAACAGCAAACGCCTGCTCGCTGGCAAAAGGATTGCCATCGCCCGTGATGCCGCCTTCTGTTTTCTCTATCCCGCCAACCTCGATTGGCTGCAAGAACAAGGAGCCACGCTGCACTTTTTCTCTCCCCTGGCTGGAGAGGCAGTGCCCACCTCTTGCCAGGCGCTGTGGCTTCCCGGCGGCTACCCGGAGCTCCATGCCGCCTCCCTCGCCCAATCTCCAACCTGGCTCTCTCTGCACCAAGCTGCCGCTCAGGGTCTGCCCATACTGGCAGAGTGCGGGGGCATGATGGCGATTGGCCAGACATTGCAAGATCTGGAGGGCAAGAGTTGGCCAATGGCCAATCTGTTACCCATCCATACACGCATGACCAGCAAACTGGCTGGATTAGGTTATCGTCAGGAGATTTCGGGAGCCCAAGGCCATGAGTTTCACTACTCCAGCCGCGATCCCTCTGCTCTTCCTGCAGCCTTCCAGGTCAGCCGAGGCGATCCCGGCATCCGCCTGGGTAATATTCGTGCCTCTTATATTCACTGGTATTTTCCCTCGGCACCCAACAGCATTGCCTCCTGGTTGCAAGGCCAATCCTGACGGGGGTGGCGTCAATTTTCTGAAGGTAACCGTAGGTAAACTTGACAGAGGGGTGCAGATTGTGGATGATCCGCGTGAGAAGAAAAAGCCTGTTTTTGGCAATGGTTATTATTGAAAGCCAGCAGAGTGCCAGAACTGCTTTTCTTCTGTTGTCGTAGCCACTGTTGACAGTGCTGACAGGGAATGACGAGCTTCCGTCATCTCTTGGTGGATCGGCTGTTTGTTGCGCAGAACAGCGAAGGGCATACGACAGCATAAATTATGAATATATAATGATTATTTATTTACTTGCAAGCAGTTGATTCAGGAGACAGCAGTTGGCAATAAAATTGCTCGACGCTCCCTCAGCGAGAGAGAGCTCGCTAACGGGGTCAACATCAACTGCGGGTATATGCGCCATGCTTCCACAACGCCTGAGCACCGGTTTTGTCAAAGTCCTTCTGATCCTCTGGGTTGTTGCCGGGATGTTGTCGCCTTTTGCCGCCGAGGCGGCGCACAAACATCGCCGTTCCGCACATAAAGTGGCGCACAAAGTCAGCAAGGTACACAAAACGCAGAAAAAAGCTGTGGTTGGCAAACGCAGTAAACATGTCAAACGCCATCCGCCACCGGTGGATCGTCAGTCGGCCAACTATGCAGATCTGATTATGGAAGCCCGTACTGGACGTATCCTGCATGCCACCGATCCTGACGAGTTGCGTCACCCCGCCTCACTGACCAAAATGATGACCTTGTATCTGGCCTTTCAGGCGTTGAAAACCGGTCAACTGCATTTGAACCAAATGTTGCCAGTATCGCAAAATGCCGCCAGTCAAGAGCCTTCCAAACTGGGTCTGCGGCCAGGACAACAGATTCGGGTGGAAGATGCCTTGTTGGGTCTGGTCACCAAATCGGCCAATGATGCCACGGTGGTGGTTGCCGAGGCACTTGGTGGCAGCGAAGAGCAGTTTGCACGCCTGATGACCAACAAGGCACGGGCCTTGGGTATGAAAAGCACGGTCTTCCGCAACCCCTCAGGTCTGCCCAACCCAGAACAGGTAACCACCGCACGTGACATGGCCATTTTGGGCTATGCTTTGATCTATCATCATCCGCAGTTTTATCCCTATTTCAGCCGTGTTGGCTTTACCTATGCCGGAATCCGCCACAATAATCACAATCATCTGATGAAACGTTACCAGGGCATGGATGGCATCAAGACCGGTTATATTCGTGCCTCAGGTTTCAATTTGGTTGCCTCCACGGTACGTGAGCAAACCCGTTTGATCGGTGTGGTCTTTGGTGGGCGTTCGGCGGTCTCCCGTGACAACAAGATGGCCTCTTTATTGGATCAGGCGTTTGCCAAAGTGCATCAAGAACGGCTGAACCGTGTGGCAGAGAGTGAGAATGATGGTGTCAACTATGTCATGGTACCCAGCTCTATTCCCGCCTTCAGCCCGGAACAGCCTGTGACCGTGGCCTCTTCACGCAGCAACAATCTGTAAATTTTGCCAGAACAATAATCCATCCCTCAGCAAGGGTTGCCACGGGGTCCAAGAGATATTTCTTGGACCCCGTGTTGTTTGTATTGTTTTAGGCTTGGATCTCGCACGGCAACAGGCAATGTACCCTTGGCGGCCAACGGCATGACCAGAGCCAGGAAGTGGCGGCCACCACTTGGTCTATCACTGGCTTACGGAACACCTGAAGGCTATCAGGACGGATCGGCAAAAACGCTTTCCAGGGTCGGTGCATCCAGAATACGAAGTATCCATTTATCCAAAGTTTCAGAATTGGCTGCGGCTATTTTTTGGATACTCCACAAAGGCAACTCACCGAAGCGGTATTGCAATTGGCTAACAAAAGTCTCTGTTTTGCCTTCCAGTTTGCCTTCCAGTTTGCCTTCCAGTTTGCCTTCCAGTTTGCCTTCCAGTTTGCCTTTCTGTTCGCCTTCCTGACGCGCGAGAGCAGCCCACTCTGGTTTGCCCTTGGCCAAAATCTCCCGAGCAAATTGTGACATCATTTCAGCTTCCTCCTGCGGATTGACGCGGCTTATAATCTGCCGCACATGATTTTCACTCAAGTTTGAAAAGGTTGTCAAAAGATAACGCAAAACAGAAACCAGCAACTCCGGTGTTTTTATCAGAGCAGATATGAGCTCTTCCAGAGCCTCCATCTGCTCTTGCGGATCACGGGTTCCATATTTCAATGCCATCAGACAGGTCCGCAATTTGGATTCCTGCGACAGTTCCTGGTTCGGAATCGGACCCAAGTCAACTACCGGGAAGTGAAAATTTAACAACCACGGTGTCATGACCTCATCTGCATCAATCAAGGCCAGCAATTGATTCGGGATGCGCCATTCCTGTTGGCCGTGATAGAGCAGCATTGGCAGAACCGCTGGCAATTTCCGCCAGTTTTCTTCTGCACGGCTTTTCTGGTCCATGATGCCGTAGATGCCCCGACACAACTGCCAAGCGACCTTGTCGTCTGCGTAGCTCTTATGTTCAAGCAGCACGTAGAACACCACAGGTTTGCCAGTGATCGTCTTGGTCTCGAACAGGCGATCCGAATAATAAGGCCACAAGTGTTCTTCGACAAAGGTGCCTTCGACCAGTTGTGGAGCTTCCGGCACCAGCAACTGAGAGACTTTGACTGGCAACCGTTCACGCAGCAAGGCACCCGCTGTCTCTGGATAAGACATGACGACCTTGAAAAGACGATCATGAGGTTGGGTGATATCGTTCATAGGGCCAAGGGTATCAGGTTCAACCATGCAAGTCACTACCTACAAGCAGTATTTTGGAGATCTCGATGCACAACAATACAACGCATACATATTTTCCGTTAAAAATATGTATGCGTCCTCAAATTTCCAGATTTGCAGATTATGTCAACGCTGGGCTGAATTGTACCATCGCAATGTCAGGAGGTCATTCTTGACATCATACGAGTCAAGTTTTTTGAAAAAAGCCATTCCCAACAAGGAGCTATCGGATGTTCCAGCATTTACCGAAGCGGGAAGGTGTCGCAACACCAGATCCCCCAAACGTAAATCCTCCAAAATCACCGGTGCTGCCCGGACCAAACCATTGGCAGTGCGGTATTGTAGTGTATAATCCAACTGATCAAGGTCCAACCCTATGCGCTTGGCCGCTGCACGACTGAGCATGATGTCGCTGGCTCCAGTATCCACCAGCATACGAACCAATACACCCTGGATGCGCGGTTCTACATAAAAATGGCCATCTGATGATTTAAAGACGCTCAGAGATCCTGGAACCTGACTGAAACCACGTTGCGGCAACAATGTTGCCTGGAAACGCCCCAAAGAGGCCCCCATCTCATGACGCCAACCGTAGGCCAGAATCAGCAAGATCATCATGATCAACCATGGCGCCATCCCTTTCAGAACACGAAGCAAATCCTTCCCGTTCAAAGAACACAACCACCAAGCAAGCAGCAGAGCGAATCCAGCAGCATAGCCAAGCCGTTCCAAGCCGCTTTCCTCGTAAGAGGCCCCCAACAGCAACTCTTGCAACAGCGCCGCCACGCCCATCACACCACAAAAAATGAGTACAAATCGCATCATGGCGAGAAGATCCTTCCCAAAGCAGCCCAAAACACATCAGCATGGTTGGTGGTTGGATGATAGAGCACATGGCCTGGCAACCTGATATTGACACATGTATTCCCTTTCCGATTCGGGCACACAGGACATCATACATATTGCAACGGAGTCGGGCACACAGAACATCATACATATTTCAACAGGAAATGTGTATTGTACCCCTTGATTTCTCCGTTCAGGATTCGGAAATTCAACACTCTTATCAATGCAAATTGGTAGCATAGGAATAAATGGAAGGTTACACTCCCTTTGAACCGCAAAATCGTTGCCGAGACGCAATTTCCATATATAATGCGACTGGGTACTGATTGACCATCCGCGTCCAGTCCAATCAGGTGTTCATTCTCCCTGCAATCAATCCTCTTCAATGAACCGGGGCACTGTCTATGTCAAACATTAATCAATGGCAACCTGAGTGGAGCAGCGGAATACAGATAATCGATGATGATCATAAAAAACTGTTCCATATAATTAAAAAATGCTGGGATTCATGGGATAACCGACACGACTCCAACCAGTTGAGCATTTTGTTGGATGAACTGATTGACTATGTTAATACCCACTTCGCCAGAGAGGAGCAACATCTGGAACAGTTGGGCGCTCCCAAACTGCAGGATCACCGTTACCTGCACGCTGACCTCAAAAATCAGGTGGTTGCTTACTATAACATGGATCAGGCAGACAAGGAGGCGATTGGTACTGATGTCCTTGTTTTTCTTGAAAATTGGCTGGTCAACCACATCCTGAAAGTCGACGTCCCCTCTTTCAAGGAGCTGGTAAAGCCATAATAGTTCGGGATCGGACAACACAGGTCGGCTCTGTCCCTCTGGAAAACAGACAAACCAAACCCACAAGCCGACTCTCTCACAATCTCCCATGCGTCAAGTGCGTTGGCAGCACGTGCTTGACATCATAAATGACGGCTCCCTGGACCCCAAAGCCAACGATCTTTTCTGCCCCCATGCTCAGAAAAACCTGATGCGCGACAGCCAATACAATTGCTTGGTAATATCCATCGTGCGGCTCGGTAATCAGATTCAATTGCGGCATACCAGGTTCGCCGCTCACCAACGGATCGTACACGGAAATCTGCATGCCGCATTCAGACAACTCACGTATGATGTGAAGAACCTGAGAATTTCTCATGTCCGGGCAATTTTCCTTGAAGGTCACCCCCATGACCAACACCCGGGCATCGACCAACGAGATTCTTTTACGGATCATCAGTTGGATCACCTGTTGCGCAACATAAGCGCCCATGCCGTCATTGATTCGTCTGCCCGCCAGGATGATTTCCGGAAAAAAATCCACCTCTTGCGCCTTGTAGGCCAAATAGTACGGATCAACCGCAATACAGTGTCCTCCCACCAGACCGGGATGAAAGGGAATAAAATTCCATTTGCTGCCCGCCGCTGCCAACACTTCATGGGTGTCAATTCCCAGTCGGTAAAACAGCATGGAAAGCTCATTCATCAGGGCAATATTTATATCTCTTTGGATATTTTCAATAATTTTTGCTGCTTCTGCCACTCGGATAGAGGAAGCTGGATGCGTACCCGCGTGAATGATGGTGCGATACAGGAGATCCACTTGCTCTGCAGTCTCCTGGGTGGATCCGGAGGTAATCTTCACAATATCCGGCAAACGGTGCTTCATATCCCCGGCATTGATCCGTTCCGGACTGTACCCGACAGTAAAATCCTTGTTGCAAAACATGCCGGACACTTGCTCCAGAATGGGAACGCACACCTCTTCCGTTGTCCCAGGATAGACAGTCGATTCAAAGATGACGATCCCGCCGGGATGCAAGGCACGGGCAACAGTAGCGGTCGCCTTTTTCAGGGGATCCAGATCGGGGCGTTTATGGGCATCGACTGGCGTGGGCACCGTGACAATGAAGATGTTGCAGATAGGCAGCGACTCTTCCACTGAGGAAAGCTGCAGTTGTTCTGCAGCCAACAACTCCTCCGACGACACGCTGCAGGTTCGATCGACTCCAGTGCACAACTCTTCGACACGCTGTGTATTGGTATCATAACCTATGGTGGGCAAAATTTTGCCGAATGCAACTGCCAGGGGAAGTCCCACATATCCCAGTCCGATAATCCCCAACCGCACATCGGCCAATGGCAACGGCAATATTCCGTTCTGTTGCATCCGCTGACCTCCCAGAAATAAGTGAAACGGCTGATTTCAACCATCCAAGCCAAGCAGGCAAGTGCATCGGTCAGAGTGGACGCAGCAATTTTTTTTCCACACCCAGATACCAGATTGCCAAACCCAAGGAAATATTGATCGACAACAACTGCAACATGCCTCCCAAACCAAACAAACCAATGGTCATGGCTGTCAGCAAGGCCATGCCTAGCGCCCCATAGTACTGTCCGGTCATCGGGTCAATCAAATGGCGAATTTTCCAACAACGCATGAAACTGATGCCCAGTAGTCCCAAAAGCGGCAAAACTGTCTGCAATCCCGATTCCACCCAAATAAACAGGTAGATGTTGTGAGGCCTGGGACTTTCACGAGCCCACATTCCGGAAAAAGTGGTCGGCAATTGGCGCAAATATTCGATACTGCCCAAACCGTAACCCAGAGGGTTGGCCATGGCAAGCTCAAAATAGGCCATCCAAATTCCCGAACGGGAGTCATTGCGTTCATTCAGTTCGATGGTGGTTCTGTCGGCGTTATCACTCAGAGCAACCTCCAGCAGTTCATCCGGCGCAGCCATATGCAAAAAAAGCAGAATGAACAAAAACGAAAAAAATGTGCGCAAAATTTTTCTTTGCATTCCGGTCAGAAGAAGAATACCGGCTGCAACCCCCGCCCAGGTTGTGCGGGAAAAGGAGAGAATGATGCCCATTGAAAGCAGAGCGGTATAGGTAACGACCAACCAATAGTGAAACCGGTTGTTGCGGAATCCGCTGGACATCACCTGATGCAGGGTAATCAACAATGCCGGCATCACCGATAGTCCAAAATAGGTTGGGTCGGTCAACAATCCAGTCATACGCATGGCTCCCGGATCCTTGCCCGGCGGCAACCCCATTGCCAGCAGTGTCCCACCGATACCCATCAAACCGGGAACCATAAAAAGCAAGCCATACAGGGTTGAGGCAATACCATACCAGACATAAACCCTGAGAAAAAATTGCAAATCTGCAACAGTACGAATGCTGAGTACCAGCGCAACCCCCAAACCAACACTGCGTAACAGGCTGATCACCCCTTCAACCAGGCCGGGGGCTTCCGGCCCTTCAATGCTGCTCAAAACATAAAAAAGACAAAAAATAAAAAAATATTGTGCTGGAATGCGGATCTGACTCAACTTGCGTCCATCTCTTATGGCCACAAAAATCATGGCCACACCGACCAACAGGGGAAAGCGGGACTCAAGGGAGCCGACCGGAAAAATGGGTATGGTCAACGGCCACACGGCAAAGACCAGAAAAAAATAGAATCCGGCATATCGCACCCCCAGGCTTGGTTTCTGGAGCGGACCAACAGGAATGGAGAGGGCTGGCGACATGGCTCTTCCCGCAATCAGGATGAAAAACCGAGCGCATGCAGATAACGAATGGTCAATTTTTCGATATCATTGTTTTCTTCGGCCTGTTTGCGCGCCAACTGCTTGTAGTGCGGCAGATGCCTGAAAACCCTCTGCACAGCCTCTGCCATACCGGCACGCAAGGTTTCACTATAGAGCCTCTCAGGATCATCAACCGCAACACCTGCCGGACCGACTATCTCTGCCGTACCCCCCTCCCGAGGACAAACAACAGGCACCCCACAGGCCAAAGCCTCCACAACCACGTTGGGACAGGCATCGCCAATGACCGGATGCAACAGACAATCCATCTGCCGGTAATAAGCGGGCAAATGTTCTGGAGAGACGGAAGGAACATAGTGGATTGCCCCTTGCCAGTAGGGATTGGCCAGAGCGGTATCGAGTGTTTTTTGGCAATAGTGATCCAGTTGTCCGACCAGCAACAGACGGGGGCGTTCAGGGAGTCGTCCAGCCACATCAAAAAAAACCTCCAGGCGCGGACGACTGCGCAAAAAACCGGCTGTACCCAACACCAGAGGTTTACCCTGGCGCTGAGGCCAATCCAGGGCAGGCTTGAAATGGTGCAATGGCACGGCATTGGGAATGATGGCCCATGTTCCCTCCTGCCTGCCATGCAATTGGCTATCCAGCACCTCTTTGCTCCAGGCACTTTGATAAATGACAAAGTGGGAGTGAATCAGGGCCTCTCGGATAATCTGGTTGGCAACCGCATATTCGGGCTTGAAGGAACGATCAGCAAATGCCTCGCCAAAGCGACGAAAGTGCTCTTCGATATACATGCCGGCAATGCGATAGACCAGACGACGTGGGGAGCGGAGAAATTCGCTTTGCCTGGGATGACCGAGAAACAGGCAGGGATGTTTGTTGGCGGTAAACAGATCAGGCCAAACACGGTAGCCATGTTGGCGTGCCGAGGAGACAAACCGCTGCAACATGACCTGGGCCCCGTGACGCCCTCTGGGCCAGGGAATAATGGTGAATGCCGGCTTGGAAATAATCATGATGGTGAAAACCTGTTCTGGTGGCTCAAAGCTGTGAGCGGGACTGAGGGAGGGTCGTACCCGGTCTTGTTACTCGGTAAACGGTGATAAAATTGCTGCATTCCAGAACAACCCACGCCCAGGCAACACCCCGACTGCCACCCAGAAAAGCGCCGGCGGTCAATAATAGAATTCTCGCCACCATGATAAGCCAAGTCACCCGATGGTAATAGGGATGGTACTCCGGTCTGGCCAGCAACCAGCTCATTCCCAGGCTGGTAGACCAGGTAAAGGGCATCTGCAGCAACAGGATGGCCATGAGCGGCAAGGCATCGCCATAATGGGGCAACAGAAGAGGAATCAGATGCTGCAACAAAAAAAACAGTACCAGATATCCCAGCACACCCAGTGCAAAAAGTACCTGCATGCCCCAACGAACCTGGGCAATGGTGACACCCTGTTTTGGATCAGCCAGACGACTGACCAGAATACGGTCCACCAATCGCCCCATGCCAACCGCCAGTTGCGCCGCGAGGGCCAAGTTGTAAGCGGCCATCTCTTCAAAAGAGATAAAGCGGGAAAGCAACGGGCGCTCCATGTTGTGCCCGATGGTATTGCCGATCGATTGCAAAGAGAATTGGCGACTCAAGGAGAGAAAATCATCCGGCAGATCCCTGTTGCGTCTTTGCGGCAGCAGGGTCAAAAAGAGAGACAGGCTGAGCAGAAAACCACCGCCATAGAGCATGACGGCGCAAACCAGCAGCGAACCGGTCTGCCATGCGCCAAGTGTGATAGCCGCGGCCAGAGTTCCCTGGGCCAACAACCGGCGCCAGAATTGCGCTTTGAAGTTGCCCGTTCCATTCAGGTAGGCATCCATGCTGTCAAAAGCCAACTGGGAGGGGAGGAACAATGCCGCCAACAACAGCATGGCAGCCGCCTCTCGCTGCCCTGCGTACCAGTGCCAACCGGCAATCAACAACAGCAACAGTGTGGCACTGCTGCCAAACAGCAAGCGAATCCGCACACCCGCCCAAAGCACTCCATCCATTTGGCGGGCAGCACCATAGGTGATCATCTGCCCCATACCCGGCAGGGTAAAGATGCTGACCAAACCGGTTATACCCGCACAATAGCCCCACAAGCCGTAACTTTCGCGGGGTAAATAGTTGGCCAAAGCCCAGATTTGTCCCACTCCCAACAAAATTTGCATCCCCATCTGTGCTCCGCTGTAGAAGGAGCTGCGCCACAGATAGGGTGAGTGCCACAAGCGTTGCAACAGTTGGCGATGCTTCATCGGAAGAGAGTTTCCCTTTTTGTTTTGTCGGGAAAGAGTTGCTGCACATGGCTGTAGAAACCCGCCAGCGTCCGTCCGATGAAACGGTCAGCCGCAACAGCAAAAAGCTGTTCCAGGTCGTCGTACAGGGCGTCAATCTGTCTGGCCGTGCGAAAGGTGGGACTGCCATCCGGCATCAACTCCGAAGAGTGCAGCATCAATTCGGCATACGGCTCACGTCGCGCCAGAATCTCATCCAGAATGGTTCTCATGGAAGAGAGATTTCGACCATTGGGTCGCAACCAGCGAGTTTCCGGCCACAAACGCCGAATGACACGCACCCCCAGTGCAGCAATCGTTCCCCTGCTTTCCCATCTTTGCAGCATGGCAGAGGCTGCAAAGGAAGCTCCCCGGCGAATGGAAACAGGAACTTGCAACAAATCGCTCTCCCCTGGACGATGGATGGCTTGCAGATCCATGAAATAGCAGCGCTCCGGAAAATGACGATAATCACTGCCACCCGCTCCGTTTGGATCACCCAGCGTCTTTTGCCAGGAGGTATGGGGAGTGACCGAACAATCCACCTGATAACCGTGTTCGACCAGAATGCGGGCATAGCGCTGGTCAAAAGCCCACCTTCCCGCTCGATGGCTGACCATTTTGCGGTTAAAAGAGTCTTCCAGACTTGCTGTCAACACACGCACCTTTTCCGCCATGATCTCTTCAGGATACTCAATCAGATAGGGATGATGGCGCATGTCATCCCCGGTCAGCGAGCAGTTCAGCGGCGGAGAGTTCCAGGCATGCAAATGCATTCCTATCTCTCCCTGATCACGCAGCAATAGATCCTGGGCAAACTCCCGGTAGAGCGGATCCTGGACCATTTCATGGTTGGTCAACCAGGTCGGCAAAAGATGGTATTGTTCGCATAACGCCTGAAAACGTGGCAAAAACAGAGCATTTCGCGTCGTAATCTGCCTGGGTGCGGACCAGAGATCATCCCCTTCGGTATCAATGGTAATCAAAAATGTGGGTTTGTTGCTTGCCAAATATTCATCCACCATAGTGGTTCTCCCGATCGGAAAAGGGTGGACGCAATCCGTTATCATTCCAATCAAAATTGACCAACCAGTGCCGGGTGTTATGCGCCATGGGCAGCTCCCCACGCTGGGCACCCATCACAAAGGGACGGGGATGAAAGCTGTTATGGAAACCAAAAAGCAAAAAGATCCTTTGCATCTCTGGATGACAGCAACTCAATTGCATCTCCCTGGGATGTCTGTCGTGTTCGGTGAGATCAGCCAAGGCAAGCAGAATACCGCAACTCAGAAGCAGCACATCATTGCCATCACATTGACTGACCAGAATGCGCTCCTGACTCTCCTGCACAATCACATAGCCGACCTGTTCCAGACCGTTACTGATGCAAAACAGGCGGTAATGAACAAAACGCAACGTCGTATCATAACGCCAGCGCAGATAATCGACAGAAGGGGCAAGACGAAAATGGAATGGCGAGACTCTCGGCAGCATCTCTGCCTCCAACCGACTCACCTCTCTGACCTGCAGCGACTCTCCACCTTGACGACGAATCGCGGATCGCTCTTCAGCCAGATGGCCTGGCGGCCACAATAGAGCCACTCCCCTTTTGACCAGATTGCGCCAATGCCAAGGGTGACCATGGTATGTCCATTTCCGGTTTGCCAGAAGAATGGGTACGGGTGGAAAATAGTGCCAGCGATGTTGGCGCAGAATGGCGTGGGTCTCCTGACTCCCTCCGAACACCATGCTATAGGGAGCTGCCCTCATCCAGTACAACAACTGCAACCCCCCGATGCCGGGCAAAAAAGCCACATGATTGTTGGATGCGGCTACCTGCAGAGGGCGCCCTGCACTCTCAAAGCGCATGAGTTCCACACCGATACATCCAGCCAGTTCCCCCTTTTCCAGAAAAAGCGCGAGATGGCAATGGCCGGAGCTGGTATAATACCAATCCACAAACTCCCGGTGATGAAACGCCTGAGGAAAATGGGGATCATCCCTGCGTTGCAACAGAAGCTCATAATGGGAAGGGGTATAACGGATAAACTCCATTGGTAACTATTCACCACCCAAAACTATTGCGGGTCCAGGGAGGGCACCTCCCTGGCCGGGTCCAGGGATGGAATCCCTGGGATTTTGCTTGTAATCTTTTGCCTTTGGCGCGCTTTTCAAACTAAGCCGACGCGCTTTTTGCGTCGGCTTAAGCGCCTAATGGAAGCAAGCTGTGCGGATTGGCGCGCATTTTTGCGCCAATTCGTACAGCATCCCCATGGGGGGAGAGTTGGCGAGCCAGCACGAACCTGAAT
>NZ_RXIU01000088.1 GCF_004217665.1 Candidatus Magnetaquicoccus inordinatus
ATCCGGTTCTCGATACCGGAGACGCAATTAAGGTGCCTGTCGGCAATCCAACCCTGGGCAGGATTATTGATGTGGTCGGTGATCCGCTGGATAAACTGGGCCCAGTGCAGACCAGTGATTATTTTCCCATTCACCGTCCGGCACCGGTCTTTGCGGATCAATCCACAGAAGCAGAAATTCTGGAGACCGGCATCAAGGTGGTTGACCTGTTGGCTCCTTACGCAAAGGGAGGAAAGATTGGTCTGTTTGGTGGTGCAGGGGTCGGCAAGACCGTTCTCATCATGGAATTGATCAATAATGTTGCCATGGGACACGGTGGTTATTCGGTCTTTGCCGGTGTTGGTGAACGCACCCGTGAAGGTAATGACCTCTACCGTGAGATGATCGAGTCAAAGGTTATCGATCCCCACAACTGGAAAAATTCAAAAAGTGCCTTGGTTTATGGGCAGATGAATGAACCTCCTGGAGCGCGTGCGCGCGTCGCATTGACTGGTCTGACCGTTGCTGAATATTTCCGTGACGTGGCTAACCAGGATGTGTTGCTCTTTATCGATAATATCTTCCGCTTTACCCAAGCTGGTTCAGAAGTTTCCGCTCTGCTGGGTCGTATCCCCTCGGCTGTGGGTTATCAACCCACCCTGGCTACAGATATGGGTGCACTGCAAGAGCGTATCACTTCCACAAAAAATGGCTCGATTACCTCAGTGCAAGCCATCTACGTGCCTGCTGATGACCTGACTGACCCTGCTCCGGCTACCGCATTTTCCCACTTGGATGCGACTACCGTGTTGTCGCGTCAAATTGCTGAAATGGGTATCTATCCTGCGGTCGATCCTCTGGACTCTACATCGCGCATTCTTGATCCTCAGGTGGTTGGTGAAGAGCATTATCATGTGGCACGCTCTGTTCAGGAGGTTCTGCAAACCTATAAATCCTTACAGGACATTATCGCAATCTTGGGTATGGATGAACTCTCCGAAGAGGATAAATTGACCGTTTATCGGGCGCGGAAAATTCAACGTTTTCTCTCCCAGTCGTTCCATGTTGCTGAGGCGTTTACTGGCAAAAAAGGTGTCTATGTTCCTTTGAAAGAGACGATCCGCAGCTTTAAAGAGATTGTTGAGGGCAAGCATGACAATCTGCCAGAAGCCGCTTTTTACATGGTTGGCACCATCGATGATGCTGTGGAAAAAGCCCGTAAATTGGCTTCTGAATAATGGATAAATTAGTGGCAACCAGCGGCTTGACCGCTTGATTCAGGAGAGAATACGTGGCTGTCACCTTTCAATTTGATCTGGTTACTCCAGAAAAACTGGTCCTCTCGCAAGCAGAGGTGATGCTGACGGTTCCTGGGGCAGAAGGATATTTTGGTGTGTTACCCGGACACACACCTCTGGTTTCTCTGCTGACAGCAGGTGTATTGACTGTTGGAGAGGGTAAAGAGGCAGTCCGATATGCTATAGCTGGCGGTTATGCAGAGATTTTACCCGATCGGACCACGATTTTGGCGGATCGTTTGCAGTGTTGGGATAGTGTGAATGTAGCAGCAGTTGAGGCAGAAAAGAGGGCAGCAAGCGATGCAGAATTGGCCTCTCGTGATGAAGAGAGCACCAATAAATTTTGGAAAAAACGCCTAGCCTTCGCCGAACTGTGTTTGGATGTGCACCAGCAATATCTGCATCGTTCTTCTTGACCGAATTTCATGGTTTATTGCAGACGTGCAGTAAATGCTCGACACTGTTCTTATGGTAACTATTCAGGTTCGTGCTGGTTCGCCAGCTCTACCCCCATGGGGATGCTGTGCGAATTGGCGCAAAAATGCGCACCAATTCGCACAGCTTTCGTCCATTAGGCGCTTAAGCCGACGCAAAAAGCGCGTCGGCTTGTTGTGAAAGGTGCGCCAAAGGCAAAAGATTAAAAGCAAAATCCCAGGGATTCGATCCCTGGACCCGGCCAGGGAGGTGCCCTCCCTGGACCCGCAGTTGTGTTGGGTGGTGAATAGTTACTTCTTATGTAGATTTACTCTTCTGCCGGATTCAGGAAACTTGCTTTCTATGAATCCGGCAGTTTACTTTCAGTACCAGTGGGTACTTGGCTTATGGAAAGTTGTGCCGTCCTGATCCTGGCAGCCGGGCAAGGTACCCGGATGCGCTCTTCACTTGCAAAAGTTTTGCATCCCTTGGCTGGTCGTCCACTGCTCGGCCATATTCTGCATACCGTTCGTCAATTATTACCGGAGCGCTTGGTTGTGGTCGTCGGCCATCAAGCTGAGCGCGTGCAAGCCGCTTTTCCTGATGAAGGTATATTGTGGGTTTTTCAACCTGAGCAGTTGGGAACTGCACACGCTGTAAGCTGTGCTTTACCAGATCTTGCGGGGCAACAGGGTGAGTTGCTTATTTTGAGTGGTGACACGCCACTCATCGAGCTGACTATGCTGAAGAGTTTGCTGCAATGGCATCGGCAACACAAAAATGGGGTAACTGTTGTCAGTACAAAGCTGGATAATCCTGCCGGCTATGGCAGAATTGTGCGTGATAGTGCGGGTCTGCTACAGCGTATTGTGGAAGAGAAAGATGCTTCTGCAGTGGAAAAAGCACTTACAGAGGTCAATAGTGGTATCTACTGTGTTGACTTGTTACGCTTACCTCATTGGTTGCAGCAGATTTCAGCGAACAATGCGCAAAGAGAGTATTATTTACCCGATTTGCTGGCACTAGCCGTGCGGGAAAAGTGTGCCGGAGTAGTTTTTCATGAAGAGGCTCTGAGCCTTTCTGGTGTCAATGATCGGCAACAATTGGCAGTATTGGAAAAACTCTTACGTGATCGTCTGGTGGCACAGTGGCAGAGTAGGGGGGTAACCTTTATCGATCCCAGCTCCTGTTGGCTGGCAAGTGATGTGCTCATAGGACAAGATACTGTTATTGAACCAAATGTCATTTTGGGAAGTGAAACGGTAATTGGTGAAGAGTGTTGGATCGGCCCTTTTTGTGAGATTCGCAGCAGTCAAATTGGTTCAGGTTGCCGGATCAAGGGTTTTTGTCATCTGGAAGGGGCGGTACTCGATGGCAACAACGAAATCGGTCCCTATGCCCGGTTGCGACCTGGTACGGTTTTGGCGGAGACAGCACGTGTGGGAAATTTTTGTGAACTAAAAAAGGCCCATATCGGCGAAGGCAGCAAAATCAACCATCTCTCCTATATCGGCGACACCACCATGGGTCGCAATGTCAATGTAGGTGCCGGAACGATTACTTGTAATTATGACGGTCAGCACAAACATAAAACCATCATCGAGGATAGTGTCTTTATCGGTTCGGATACGCAATTGGTGGCACCAGTGCGCATCGGCGAGCGGGCGGTGATTGGAGCAGGCACAACAGTTACCAAGGAGGTGCCTGCCGAAGCTCTAGCTGTCTCACGCACAGCACAAACTCATATAGCCCATTGGCATAAAAAGCGACCGCAATGAGTGTGTTTGGTCAAGGTGCAGAAGTCAGTGATAGTGCGTTTTTCTTTATTCCGGGAAAAGAACATATTTCCTTCACTGCGTTTGCTGTAGAGCCCCTGCTGCAGCACGGATAACTCGTTTGCTCGACAGGTTTTCTATCCATGTGTGGAATTATTGGAGTAATTGGTGAACGTAACGCGACCTCGCTTCTGGTCGAGGGACTAAAACGTCTTGAATACCGTGGCTATGATTCTGCCGGCATTGCTGTACTGCAGGATTCGCATCTGCAGTTGGCGCGAGTAAAAGGTAAATTGATTCGACTGGAAGAATATTTGGCTGATTCACCCTGCAGCGGACCAATCGGGATTGGTCATACCCGCTGGGCGACCCATGGTCCACCAACGCAAGAAAATGCGCATCCTCATACCTCGGCACGAGTTGCTGTGGTCCACAATGGGATTATTGAGAACTATCAACATCTACGCCAACAGTTGCAAGAGGAGGGGGTTCACTTTCAATCGGCTACCGACACAGAGGTGGTGCCACATTTGATTGAACGGGCTCTTAAACAAGGCTTGTCCGCTGCGGATGCAGTGCGTGCTGCAGTTCGGCAACTGGAAGGGGCATTTGCCTTGGGTATTTTGATTCGCGGTGAAGAGTGCCTTTTTGCAGTGCGCAGGGGTTCTCCGTTGCTCGTAGGTGTGGGAGATGGCGAAAATTTTATCGCTTCAGACGCCTCCCCATTGGTACCCTATACACGTAAAATGATCTTCCTGCAGGATAATGATGTGGTTTTGCTGAGTCGTGAAACAGTCATCATAACCGATTTGCAGGGTACTGTACAAAATCGCCCCATCAAATATTCCCAGGTCAGTGCTGCTTTCACCGATAAATGGCCCTATCGGCACTACATGCAAAAGGAGATTTTTGAGCAGCCAACCGTTCTTGGCGAGACATTGAAAGGTTTAATTGATGCCGTACAGCGGACTGTCTGTTTGGAAGATACCCTTGCACATATTAATCCCTCAGCAGTGCAAGCAATTAATATTGTTGCTTGTGGTACCTCTTGGCATGCCGGATTAGTTGCCCGCTATTGGCTGGAACAGTTGGCACATATTCCAGTCAACGTTGATATTGCCTCTGAATACCGCTATCGCGAGCCACCAACCTTGCCAGGGGTGTTGGTCATTGTTATTTCGCAAAGCGGTGAAACGGCCGATACATTGGCAGCATTACGCTATGCGCAGCAACAAGGGCAACCTGTGTTGGCAGTAGTCAATGTGCCAGAATCAACCATTGCCCGTGAAGCCGATGGCGTTCTCTATACGCAGGCGGGTCCAGAGATTGGTGTGGCATCGACCAAAGCCTTTACCACCCAACTTTTGGCGCTGGCCTGTTTGACAGTGGCTTTTGCCAAAGAGCGTCGGCAGATTGATAGCAAGCAAGAAGCACAATGGGTAGAAGAGTTATTGCACATTCCCGCTTTAATGGAGCAGGTGCTGTTGCAGGATGATGCTATACTGGCAATTGCACGCCGCTGGATGCACGCACCGGGTTTTCTCTTTCTGGGACGTGGTACCACCTTTCCTGTCGCTTTGGAAGGGGCGTTAAAGCTGAAAGAGATCACCTATATTCATGCGGAAGGCTATGCTGCAGGCGAAATGAAACATGGGCCAATCGCTCTGATCGATGAACATCTACCTGTCGTGGTTTTGGCACCACGCGGTATTTTGTTTGATAAGGTTATCAGCAATTTGCAGGAGGCCAAGGCACGTGGTGGTCGTTTACTGCTTTTGACCACAGTGGGTACGGATCCAGTTGCCGAAGCTGAGGTGATCCTGAACATACCCCCCAGCGGTTTATTTGCTACACCGATTGTTTATGTGGCACCGTTGCAACTGTTGGCATACCACATTGCGGTTTTGAAAGGTACCGATGTGGACCAACCACGCAATTTGGCCAAAAGCGTTACCGTCGAGTAGGGGACGCAATTTTTATCAGTATTCCCGGAAATCTCCAACCTGATTGTGGATGGATGCAATGCAGAACATTCGTATGGCAAAGAGTACACTATTCTCCTTTTTGGCTATGGGTTGCCTGGCTCACGCCACACTTTTCCAGCCTGCAGTGGCTGCAGAACGGGAGGAAAACATAGTTGCGGAAATGGGTGATGCTCGTTTGAGCAAGGCACAATTACAAAGTTTGCTTGCCGCCCTGCCTACAGAAAAGCGTCAGGCCATACTCTCCAACCAAAATCTGTTGGCCCGTCTGGTGCAGGAGGAGGTGATTCGCCTCTATCTGCTGCAGGAAGCACGTAAAAGTGGTTTGGATAAAAAAGCAGAAGTGGCTACCGCAATGCGCCAAGCCAGCGAGCAGATTCTGCTCAATCAATATGTTGTGGACCAGGTTAAAACAGGCAACGATTTTCCCTCTGATGCCTTGTTGCAGGAGGCTTATGAAAAGAGCAAAGCGCAGCTTCGTGCTTTGAAACGAGTCCATGTTGCACAAATATTTCTGCCGGTGACGAGCGCTGGCGATGAGCAGAAAAATCGTGCCACACAGCAAGAGATCATCCGTATCTACGGAGAGGTTTTGCAGAAAAAGATGAAGTTTGCCGATCTGGCGAAAAAATATTCCCAGCACAGTGAAAGTGCTGAAAAGGGCGGTGATATGGGATGGGTCAGTGGCGATAAATTATTGCCGGAATTGGCCCCGCTGTTTATCAGTCTGGCTGCCAACGAAGTCTATCCTCCGGTGCGCACTGCCATGGGTTGGCATATTTTTAAAATGTTGGAAAAGGAGATGGCTCCGACTCCCTCTTTTGAGCAAGTGAAGGAGGGGCTGGCTAAGGCGTTACGACGTGAAGCAATGCAGCGCAAAGAGCAAGAGTATATGGAAAATCTTCTCCGACAGAGTCCTGCCAAGGTGCATACAGAACTGTTACCCAAATAAACGCAACCTCAAGGGTTGCCATTGCACGGGTTTCTTTAATGTGTCGGTTGACAGGGTGACGCAACTGGTTTATCACATATCATCGGGATTGTTTATTCAGTAGACAAAGGGTTGTAGCATGGGCATTCTGGATGGTAAACGGGGGCTGATTTTTGGTCTGGCCAACGAAAAAAGCATTGCCTGGGGTATCGCCCGGGCCTGCCGTGATGCGGGTGCAGAGCTGGGTTTTACCTATTTGGGGGAGGCACTGGAAAAAAGGGTGCGTCCTTTGGCAACACAATTGGGTTCACAATTGGTTTTGCCATGCGATCTCAACCAGGACGAAGAGATCGACGAGGTGTTTCGTATAGTGGCCGATCAGTGGCAACACATCGATTTTATCGTCCATTCCGTTGCCTTTGCCAAAAAAGAGGAGCTGAGTGGCCACTATTACAACACCTCACGTGAAGGGTTTCGGGTGGCCATGGAGTCTTCGGTCTACTCCTTGACCGCCATCTGCAGCCGTGCTGCACCGCTGATGCACGAAGGGGGCTCAATTCTGACTTTGAGCTATCTGGGTGCCGAGCGCGTTGTTCCGCACTATAATGTCATGGGTGTTGCCAAAGCTGCTCTGGAGGCCAGTGTGCGTTATCTGGCCGCCGATTTTGGCGCTGCAGGGATTCGTGTCAACGCCATCTCTGCCGGTCCTATCCGCACATTAGCGGCTGCTGGTATCGGTGACTTCAAAGAGATTTTAAACTGGAATCGTGACAATGCCCCCTTGCGGCGCAATGTCACCATTGAAGAGGTGGGACAAACAGGTTTGATGTTGCTGTCGGATATGGGTTCAGGCATTACCGGCGAGGTGCTGCATGTGGATGCGGGTTACCATATTGTCGGTATGAAAGCAGTATAAGGGTATGGCCGGCAGTCAGATCGGTCGTCTGTTCCGTGTGACAACCTTCGGCGAAAGCCATGGACCCGCTTTGGGCGCAATTGTCGAAGGATGTCCTGCCGGTTTGCCTTTGTGCGAAGCTGATTTGCAACACGATTTGGGTCGTCGTCGTCCTGGACAAAGCCGTTTTACCACCCAACGTCAAGAAGCCGATCAAGTGCGCATTCTCTCCGGGGTTTTTGAGGGGATGACTACCGGTACTCCCATTGGCTTGCACATCGAAAACAGTGATCAACGCTCACGCGACTACAAAGAAATTCAAAATCTCTTCCGTCCTGGCCATGCCGATTATACCTATTGGCATAAATATGGGGTGCGCGATTATCGCGGTGGTGGTCGCTCTTCGGCCAGAGAGACGGCCATGCGGGTCGCTGCGGGTGGCATTGCCAAGCGGTTGCTGGCCACTTGGGGAGTACAGGTGCGTGGTGCCTTGATTGCCATGGGGGATCTGCAAATTGAACGCAGTCGCTGGCAGTGGCAGGAGGTGGAGAACAATCCATTTTTTACTCCCGATGCCGCAATGGTCGAACCATTTACCGCACTTTTAGAGCAGATACGCCAAGAGGGAGATTCCATAGGGGCATTGCTGGAGGTGGAGGCAACCGGAGTGCCGGTAGGTTGGGGCGAACCGATATTTGATCGCCTAGATGCCGATTTGGCCAAAGCTATGATGAGTATCAATGCAGTGAAGGGAGTGGAGATTGGCGCGGGCATGGCTGCTGCACAGGCACGCGGTTCGCAATGGGTAGATGAGATGGTGGCTGATTCACAACAGGCCAATGGTGTGGCATTTTTAAGCAACCGGGCAGGAGGTATTCTGGGAGGAATCTCCAGCGGTCAAGCAATAACCATTCGTTTAGCGGTCAAGCCAACCTCCTCCATTATGGTACCACGGCGCACGGTGGATATTCATGGTGTGGATCAGATCATCCAGACACGCGGACGCCATGATCCTTGTGTGGGCATTCGTGCAGTGCCGGTGGCGGAAGCGATGGCGGCTTTGGTCTTGGCTGACCATGCACTGCGCGCCCGAGTATCGCGTCTGTAACATTCATGGGAGAGCGTAGGGGCGGCGGCAAAGGCCCAAAGCAAGAGGGATCTGCACCGTGCCCCTTATTGTTTATGCCGTTGCGTTGACCATCTCCCCGCTTTGTTGTGCATGCTCACGCCGTCCTTTGATCATGGCGGCCATAATGATGCCAGCGCCCAGAGCAAGCGCAGCAAGCATGATGATAAAGCTGGAATTTTTGAGCACTGACATGGTTTCAGGAGCCAATGGGCTGATAAGATCCAGTTGCGACAAATAGACAGGAATCACCAAAGCCCGACTCAAAAGCACAGTCAGCATGATCACAGCCATCACCAATTTGATTAAGTAGGGTTTGACATAGGTGGTGCCAATGGCACCCAATTGAATACCGAACAGTGATCCGGCCAAAATGAGCATGGCCAGACGAATATCGACATAGCCGCTCCAGGCAAATTTGATGGTGCCGCCGACGCCCATTACAAACGCAATCACCAATTCAGTTGCAGAAGCCATCAGGCTGTTCAACCCCAAGATATAGATTTGTGCCGGGACACCGATAAAGCCACCGACCGCAATGGTGGCAGCCAGCATGCCGGTGGCAAAGCCCAACGGGATGGTAAAAAGAACCGATATACGGGCGTTAATACTGGGAAAATAGACCATGGTACCGGGAATATGGATACTTTGGATCCACAAGGCCAATTTGCCGGGTTTTTCCTCTGTCATGACACCCGATTGATAGGTTTTGAGGGTATCCCGTAGCACAAAGCCTCCGACCAAACCCAGAATGATCACAAAAGCTACCGAAACATAGAGATTGGATCCGGCATCACCAAAACGATGCTTAATCGCTTCCTGATAATGGGCTCCCAGCAAGACGCCAGCTTCGGCAGATATGCCCATGATCAAACCCATTTTTACATCCACTTGGCCATATTTGGCCCGTTTCATGGCACCGACCAGCGCTTTGGGAAATTTGTGACACATATTGCTGGCGACTGCGACAATACCCGGCACACCAAGGCTCATCATTGCCGGAGTCAAGACAAATGCCCCTCCCGAACCGATAAAGCCACTCACCAAACCACCCACAAAACCGACGACCAGGAGATAGATTCCTGTCTGTAGATCCAACTGAATAAAATCAAGAGCTTCCATGGATTGAGTTACCTGTATGAAAAACTGCCATGGGTTAGATGGCCATTGGTATTGGACAACTGGTCAGACTATTTTTTGGAGCGGATACCCAGGCTGCGCCAAAACTCAGCGGTAAAATTGCCGTGCACGACAGAAAAGGCAAAAGCGATGATGATCGGAAAAATAAAATACCATCTACCTTGCGAGGAGAGTTGCAAAAGCTCTCTATCATAATAAAAAAGCAGAACATACATGAAAACAGACACACTCCCCCAAGTGATGGTTTTGGCCACACTGCCGGGAGATTGTGAAGGGGAAGCCATGATGATCAACTCCTCAATAAAGGCGGGAAGGATGCAGGCACTGACAGAACAAGAGCATCGTCAAGTAGCCGATTTGCCGATCAGCATAGCAAGGGAAATATTAAGATTGTGTTAAGGAATTGTTAAAGATGGATTAATAATAGAATTTTTGTCAAACGTCTGTGGATTGGCTAGAGAGGACACGAGGAATGCACGGTCTCTTGCTGATAATGTATCGCAGTTGGGTGTGCAAAAGGACACTCTTGAAAGAGGGGATGGCGGCATTGCTGGCAGAGTTGCGCATCCAGACGAGAAAAAATGGTTTTCAAGGCCGCACTCTTGGAGCCGAACAAATTTTCCTCACCAATGGTTTGCAGATAGCCACCCCGTTTCAGCAAATTCAGCGGCGTCTCTTTGAGACGGACCAAGTATAAACCACCACCGCTGTTGCGGCGCAACAGTGCCTCCTGAGCCAAAAATTCAGCACCGGAAAGATCGATACAGTTGATTCCAGAAGCGACAATCACCAAATGGGTTTGCGCAGTGGTCATGGCCTCCAGGCGTGCGCGAATGGCACCGACTGCCGCAAAAAAGAGGGAACCATCGATCCACACCAGACGGATATGCGGGCACTCTGGGGTATTGCCAGGGAGTGCAAAACGGCGTGTGGGATGGGTGGGATCGGGGATGCGTGAGATCACGTTGGGATGCGAGGTTCTGGCCAGATAGAGACCAACCGAGAGCATGACCCCAAAAAGAATGGAGCTTTCCAGGTTGAAGAAGAGGGTAGCAAAAAAGGTGGTGAGCATAATCGCCGTTTCGGGTCGGCTGGTATGGAGAATATGCACAATATGCTGCCAATCGACCAATCCCCAGGCGACCAGAATGAGCACTCCGGCCATGGCGGCATGCGGCAGGTATGCGGCCCAGTCAGCAACCTGGGTGACCAGGAGAATCAAAAAGATACCTGAAAAGGCAGCAGCTAAAGGAGTTCTGGCACCAGAGGTAAAATTCAGGCCACTGCGGTTGAAGGAGCCGGTAGCCACATAGGCAGAGAAGAAGCTGCCGATGATATTGGAGAAACCTTGGGCGATAAACTCTTGATCGGCATCGATTACCTGACCACTGCGCATTGCCATGGCCCGTGCAATGGAGATGGCTTCGGTCAGAGCCAACATGGTTACCGCTACAACACCAGGGGCGAGAGCATGCAGAGTACTCCAGGAAAGGTCTGGCAGTGACAAGGGGGGCAATGAAGCGGGGAGGGGGTCCACACGGCTGATGCCGCTGGCACCACTCAGAGTCGGGTCCAAAAACCAGGCCAGCAGCGTACCAACTCCCAGAGCAAGCACCATGTAGGGTATGCGCGGCAGCAAACGGCGAAAAACAATTCCTGCCAACAATGTGCTCAGGCTGACTGTCACTATATGGGGATTAAACTCCGAAATGTTTTGGTAAAAAAAGCTCATGGTTTGTGCAAAGTCACTCCCTTTGGGAATCGGAATGCCCGTAAAGTGCCGAATCTGATTGGTGGCAATCAAGAGAGCTGCACCGGAGGTAAAACCAATAACCACGGCGTGGGAGACAAAATTGACCAACACCCCCATACGGGCCAAACCTAAAGCAAGCTGGGTCAAACCAACCAAAAAGGTCATGGAAATGGCCAATTGTACATAGAGGGCTGTTCCAGGTTCCGCATGGAAACTGAGCAGGGAATAGAGAACGATGGAGGCGGCTGTGGTAGGGCCAGAGACCAAATGCCAGGATGAGCCCAACAGTGCCGCAATAATGGCAGGAATCATCCCGGTATAGAGGCCATAAACAGGGGGCATGCCGGCGATAGCCGCAAAGGCTACGCCTTGAGGCAGCACAACGATAGCGCCCGTCAAGCCGGCGAGCAGATCGGCTTTTACGGTCTCCGAGTTAACCCGACGCCACCAACGGGTTGGCGGGCAAAAGCGTCGCCAGTCCATTTTGGCATCTGGGGAGGGGTGCGTAGACATGGTTGAGATTTTCTCCTTGCCGGGCAGTATAGGTTGATCGGGCAACGATGACAAGCGGATATGCAAATAGTTGCAGAGCAACTGAGCGGCATAGCAAAAAGGGGATGGCCGAATTTTGTTGACAAGCACCTGTCGAATCGCATATTTCCCTCAAAGCATCAGCGATGTGCTGCCCACTCTAAATGTGGAAACATTCTACAAAGGGAGAAGAAACAAGAATGGAACAGCCACTATCTGTAGGACATTTCAAGAATATTTTACTGGCGACCGATGGTTCAGAATTTGCCTCTGGCGCCGAAGCTCTGGCTGTGTCCATGGTGCAGCGTTTTGGTGGACAGATCACTGCCATGCAGGCAGTATTGTTTGACCCAGAGTTGGAGGCATTGGCAGTAGATCTGCAGCAATATCAGGAGCAAATCGTCCGCCAATCTCTTGATGATTTAGTAAATCGTCTTGATAAACTAAGTGTTTGCTGTGCAACTTTGATTAGGCATGGCCAATATCCGCATCAGGAGATTATCGATGCGGCTCAAGAGATCAACGCCGACTTGATTGTGATGGGTCGCCGTGGTCGCCGTGGTCTGGCCCGATTGATGCTGGGGGATACCACGGCACGAGTGGTGGCGCAAGCTCCGCGTCCAGTATTGGTTGTACCTCGTGCTGGCGGTACTTTGTGGAGCACCTCCAGCCATATCTTGTTGGCTACCGATGGCTCTGTATACAGCGAACGGGCAATCATCGAGGCGACAGCCCTAGCCAAGGAGGCAGGATGTATGCTGCATGTTGTATCCGTAGTGGAAAACAAACAACATGCACCCTATGTGGAGAGAGCTCAGGCTGCTCTGGAACGTGCGCTGAGCTATGCCAAAGCAGGAGGAGTGGCAGCGCAGAGTGTGCTGCTTGAAGGGGATGCCCCAGCCGAAGCACTTGCTGAGGAGGCACACCGTTGTGGAGCAGCTTTGATTGTTGGTGGCAGCCATGGCCGTACCGGTTTGGGACGGGTGTTTTTGGGCAGTGTCATGGAACGTTTGTTGGGCAAGGTTTATTGTCCGGTCCTGATTGCCAAAGGGGCTTAAACATCTGCTTTTGACATGGCAGGATTGCGGAAAAACGTCACAATTCACCACCCAAAACAACAGGGCAGGCGCATTTACCAATTTCCTTACTGTTGCCACAGGCGAAACTGTGCCTGTCGGGTGTCCGCCCTTCCAAAGAGTGCCCCTTCGCCGCACATTACCAGCAGAGCTTTGCCCTGCACCCACCAGGAGGAGATACTCTCCTCCTGGACCTCCATGATAATTTTTTGGTAACTATTCAGGTTCGTGCTGGCTCGCCAGCTCTACCCCCATGGGGATGCTGCGGGCATTGGCGCAAAAATGCGCGCCAATGCCCACAGCTTGCTTCCATTAGGCGCTTAAGCCGACGCAAAGAGCGCGTCGGCTTAGTTTGAAAAGCGCGCCAAAGGCAAAAGATTAAAAAAATTAAAAG
>NZ_RXIU01000089.1 GCF_004217665.1 Candidatus Magnetaquicoccus inordinatus
TCTGGTAAAGTTGATGGCCACACGGATTAAAGTGTGTGGAATTACCCGGCATGAGGATGCTGTGGCGGCTGCGGCAGTGGGAGTGGATGCTTTGGGTTTGGTTTTTTATCCACGCTCTGCGCGATTTGTCACGCCGCAACGGGCGGCGGCCATTGCCAATCCTTTGCCCCCTTTTTTGATTCGGGTCGGTTTGTTTGTCAACGCGCCCCTCACAGAAATCATGGCCATTCTCTCCCTGGGATTTTTGCACAGTGTTCAATTGCATGGGGATGAGACTATCGCCGAGTGTGCGCAGTTGCGTCTGGCTATCCAAGAGGCGGGTTTGTCGGTGAGCCTGATCAAGGCGTTGCGCATTGCCACAAAGGAGGATTTACCCGATCCTCGGCAGTGGCCGGTGGATGCGTTGTTGTTGGATGCCAAGGTGAGCGGCCATTATGGTGGCAGTGGCCAGAGCTTTACCTGGTCAGTTCTGGACAGGGAGTGGCGGAATATGGCACAATCTACTGGAAAACCGTTTATTTTAGCAGGCGGTCTCACTCCGGACAATGTGGCAGCGGCCATCACTCAGGTCAGGCCCTATGCCGTCGATCTCTCTACCGGAGTAGAGAGTGCTCCGGGAATAAAAGAGGAAGCTGCCATGAAGCGCCTGGTGCAACAGGTGCGTCTGGCGGAGGGATTGCTGTAGTAGTCAAGCTGCTCTTGCCAAGGAAGAGATCATGATCCGCGATAACGATATCAATGATAAATTGGGTATGGCCATCAACTGGCTGACCAGTATCACCAAGCCGCGCATCAAAGAAAATCCCCGTCGTTCGCAAACTCCAGAGGGGTTATGGGTCAAATGTGATCCTTGTGGCAAGATGTTGTTTCAGACGGAGTTGGCACGCAATCTGGATGTATGTCCCAATTGTCAGCACCATTTTCGCATTTCGGGCACCCGGCGCATTGAGATCACTCTGGATGAGGAGGGGCGTCAGGAGCTTTTTTCTGGATTGCATCCCAGTGATCCGCTCAAGTTCAAGGATATCAAGCGCTATCGGGATCGTATTCGCGAGGCGCAAAAAGAGACCGGCGCCAATGATGCTGTGCGGGTGTACAAGGGCTTTATCAAAGGGATTCCGGTGGTGGTTTCCGCCTTTGAGTTTAATTTTTTAGGGGGGTCGATGGGCTCAGTGGCGGGAGCCAAAGTGGCTCAGGGGGCATTGGCTGCCTTGGAGGAGGGGTGTGGCTATGTGGTTTTTGCCACCTCTGGAGGCGCCCGCATGCAGGAGGGGATACTCTCCTTGATGCAAATGGCCAAAACTTCTGCCGCTTTGACCAAATTGGAGGAGGCCCGTTTGCCGTTTGTTTCGGTTTTGGTCGATCCGACGACTGGTGGGGTGACCGCCTCTTTTGCCATGCTGGGCGATGTCATCATCGCTGAGCCCAATGCTTTGATCTGTTTTGCCGGACCACGGGTGATTGAGCAGACCGTGCGCGAGGTGTTGCCGGAGGGGTTTCAGCGCAGTGAATATCTATTGGAGCATGGATTTCTTGATTTGATCTGTTCTCGTCATGAGATGCGCGATACTTTGGCAGATATTCTGGCCCGCTTGACGCGCACCCCCCTGCCCACAGCGGCAGAACGTATTGATGCGGCACGTATTGCCAGTGGCGGATGATGTTTTTTCCTGTGCAAAGCGCTAGCTGAATCCGTTCATGTCCTCTCTCCTTGCGGAGTTGTTACAACGTATCAGTAGGCAGACCCCTTTGGCGGTCCAATTGGGTCTGCAGCGGGTGGACTATTTGCTGGATGCGCTGGGCAACCCGCAGCATGCTGTACCGACGCTGCATGTTGCGGGAACCAATGGCAAAGGTTCGGTATTGGCATTTTTGGAGAGTGTATTGTTGCAGGCCGGATGGAATGTGGGGCTCTACACCTCTCCCCATCTGCAGCAAATTAATGAACGTTATCGCTGGTTGGGTCAGCCGGTGGAGGATGCGACACTGGTTCGGCACTTGAATGCGTTATGGGAACGTTTTCCGCACTATCAGGCCACTTTTTTTGAATGGTTGACTGTTTTAGCCTTTGTGTTGTTCCGTGAGTGGGCAGAGAGCTCTGCACAAGCGCCGCGACCGACCCTGCTGTTGCTGGAAACCGGTTTGGGCGGGCGATTGGATGCCACCAATGTGGTTACGCCTGAATTAACGCTCATTACCAGTATTGATTGGGATCATACCGACTATTTGGGGGGGACTCTGGCTGCCATTGCCAGGGAGAAGGCTGGCATTTTCAAGAAGGGGGTAGCGGCGTTTGCCTCGCGCCAACCAGAGGAGGTGGTTGCGGTGTTGCGCCAGGAGGCGCAACAGTTGGCGGTACCGTTGGCGCTGCAGGGGGAAGATTTTGACCATGATGGAAAATTTGCAGCGGCAGAGAGTTGGCAGTTTTGGGATAGAGAGGGAGCGCTTGTTTTGCCGAGGCCCGCTTTGGCTGGCAAGCATCAATATGATAATGCTGCGTTGGCGGTAGCCGCATTGCGTTATTTGCAGCAGCAACAGTGGCCCGTCCCAGAGCAGGCGATTGTACAGGGAGTTGCCAACGCACGTTGGCCGGCACGTTTGGAAAGTTTTTATTTAGCCGATTATCCGGGCATATCCCTTTTGTTGGATGGTGCCCACAATCCCTCTGGCTGTCAGGTTTTGGCAGCATATCTGACCAGTCAGCAGGTTGGGAGATGTACATTTCTTTTTGCGGCATTACGCGATAAAGAGGTTGCCCAGATGGTTGCACAGTTGCAGCCATTTGCCGAGAGGGTCTATACGGTTGCGGTGGGAGGGGAGCGTGCTTTATCGGCGCAAGAGTTGGCATTTTTCTGGCAAGGGCAAGATTGTTTGCCTGTTGCTTGTACAGATGTGCGGGAGGCAATGCGTCTGGCCCTGGCGGTTACGCCAGTGCCGGGAGTGATAGTTGTCTGTGGTTCTCTCTATTTGGCAGGGCAGGTTCGTGCTCTGTTGCAGGAGAGTCGGCAGGGAAATGGGCTTCACTTGGCGCACATCTAATGGGAAAGCAATGACATTACCGGCATGACTATGCTACATTAACCGCCTTTTCCTGAGAGGATGGCGATTGCAGGTGTTGCGCGCCGGATAACCCTGATGCAATCTTTGTGTGGACAGATGAAAGGAAAGGCGGATGCTCCTGAAACGGTATAATTCTCCTGCCTGTGGGCCACAACGACGCCACAAAAGGCGGTCGTTGCTGCATAGCCTCTCCTGCTTTTGTCTGCTGGCAATGAGTGCGCACCCGGCTGCTGTTTTGAGTGGTGATAAAACGCCCAAGGCTCAGATCAATAATGAAAAAAACACTCCGGTAGATGTGGAGGCCGATGGTTTGGATATTGATCAAGCCAGGCGCATTATTTCGGCCACAGGCAATGTGCGGCTGGTACAGACCGGAATTTTGGAGCTCACTGCCGATCAGGCACAATATCATGTGCATGAAAAACAGATTCTTGCCAATGGCAAAGTGCAGTTGAAGCGGCGTGGCGATCTTTTCAAAGGGGAGAATGCCCTATTTGATTTTGCCAAAGATGTGGGAACGCTGGAAAAGGCCGATATCAACCTAAGAGGTGCTGGCAATTTAATCAAGGCGGAGCATGCGCAGTTTCACAGTGAGGGGGAGGGACGGGATTATCTGCATTTGCAGAACGCCAGTTTTACCAATTGTGAGTGCGATCCGGCACCTTGGCATTTTACCTCGCCCGAGGTAGAGATTGACCGGGAAAAAAATCGCATAACCGGCAAGGATGTAAAGCTGTATGCGGGGGATGTTCCGGTATTGGCTCTGCCCTGGTGGCGTCAACCGTTGTTGCCGATTCGGGAGAGCGGTTTTTTGATGCCCAATTTTCGGGTAAGCAGTAATGGTTTAGAGGTAGAGCAGCCCTATTATTGGAATATTGCGCCGAATCGCGATGCCACCTTTGCCCTTCGGGAGATGACCAGTCGTGGTTTGATGGGAAGTGGTCAATTGCGTTATCTGGAACCGGGTTATCATGGGCAAATCGATTTCAAGGGATTGTATGACACAAAAAATGAAGAGTATCGTGGTTTGGCGCTGCTTAACCATAAGCAAAAAATAGAGGATTGGCAACTCAAGGCCCATTTTGAGGGAAGCAGAACCCGCGATTTTATTAACGATTTTGAGCAAAAGCTGGTTGAACCTTCCAGTCGTCGCCTGGAATCAACAGCAACGGTGGAGCGCAATTGGCAGAGTGGCAGCAGTTTTTCCCAGTTGCAGAGCGGGATCAATTGGTATCAGGATTTGGAACAAAAAAATGATGATCACACCGTACAAAATTTGCCGTTTTTGTATGCGAGCGACAGCCGTTTGTTAAAATCCATATCTGCATTAGAGCACGCTGAACCGCTTTCCTGGGGACGTTGGCGTCTGGACAGTGAAGCGCGTTTGGATAATTTTTATCAATTGGCGGGGGATATTACCCAACGCCTGGATATGAGTCCGACGGTGCGTGTAGAAAAGCCGGTCTCCATCGGTACAGTCAGCGCGACCTTTGGCATTCGTGAAACCGCCTATTTGCTTAATGGCGATCCCAATCAGACCGGTACAGATCGGCGCGAAACATTGCATCGGGAGTCGGCCACGGCCAGCATGCGTGTCGATTCGATATTGAGCCGCAATTTTGACAACGGTTTGCTGCATACATTGGAACCCTCTGTGCAGTATGTGGTCAACAAAGCCAGCAATCAGGATCAGTTGCCCAATTATGATGCCAGTTTGCGCAATTTCAGCACCACAGGTATCTTTGCGCAAAATCTCTATTCAGGAACCGATCGTATCAGTGATGTGCAGTGGCTGAGTTATAGCATGCGTTCGCGGTTGTTGCGCCATCAGGAGGGGGAAAACAGTTTATGGGATCATATCCTGCTCACGGTTGGACAGCGCTGGGCGCCAGAGGGGAATCGGCAATTTCAGGATGGCAATGCCTTTTCTTCGATAGTGTCGGGGATGGATGTCAAAGTCAATCAGGATATCTCCTCTTCGCTTGCGGTGGGCTATAATCCGTACCATGATACGGTTGAATCTGCTGACATGAACTTAACAATGGCCTTGGCAGAAAAAGAGCGTCGCCGTACATTGATGGGAAGCGAGACCGAATATTTGCGTTTAGGCTATCATTTAAGTGATCCCACAGCGACTGGTGCAGCGCCGATTACTGTTCCCACGTTGGCGGGATGGTCGAGTTTAACCGGCTTGCCGGTCAGTTTGGTGGAGAGCAGTCGGGTACGGGAACAGGATTTGATAGTGGATACCTCGACCAAAATAAGTGAAAATTGGTATTGGAATCAAAAGGCGGACTATTCTCTGGAGACCAATGGTCTGAAAAGCTGGCGCACTGGATTTTTGTATGAGCACTCCTGCTGGAGTGTGCTGCTGACCGGAGGGCGAAACCTGTCCAACTCCACAAGTACACATGGTGGAGATTTTATTGGACTTTTTATCAACCTGCAAGGATTGGGCGGGGTGGGAATTTGAACAGATTTCTTGCCATATTGCTGCTGTTGCTACCGGGCGTATTAGAGGCAAAAGCTCTGGATCGTATTGTTGCGGTGGTTGAGTTGCAGGATGTGTTGGATAAGTCGGGAAAAGCCAGCATCATCACCCAAAGTGAAGTCGAAGAGGTGGCCAAACCATTATTGCTGAAGTTGCGGCAAGCGGGTGAAAACATCGATTCGGAAAAGATCTGGGCGCACAGTTTGGATGAGCTGATTTTGCGTTCTTTGCGGGCGCAAAAGGCCAGTCAGTTGAATATTGCCGTGGAGCAGCAGGATGTGGATGCCCTGATTGCCCAGGTGGAACGGGATAATCATCTGCCTGCTGGCGCCTTGCCTAAAAGCCTGGCAGCGCAAGGAATCAATTTTCAGACCTATCAGCAGGGAATCCGTGATCAAATTTTGCAGAGCCGCTTGATTGGTCGGATTATACGACCTTCGATTACGGTTACGGATGATGAGGTGCGCGATCTTTATGAGAGTGTGCGCAAGAATCCGCAGGGGGAGGAGATTCGCTTAGGACAGATTTTGCTGCATGTAGAGAGTGACGCCTCCTCTTCTGCCGCCGAACGTGTGAGTCAGCAAGCGGAGAGTTTGGCCAACAAACTGCGTGAAGGGATGGCGCTGGAGAGTTTGGCCAGTCAATATTCCAATGATGCCAGTGGTTTGAGTGGCGGCGATATGGGTTGGTTCAAACGTGGTGAGTTGATGCCTGAGTTGGAACGGGTGCTGTTTGAGCGCGACAAAGGAAGTGTTATTGGTCCGGTACGTTCGCCACAGGGGTTTCATATTTTTAAGATTGTTGACAAACGTGCGGTACGGCGTGCTGCCGTCGGCAGTAAAGTCAAGATTCATGCCCGGCATATTTTGCTCAAGGTTGTTGCCGAAGCGGGAGCAGAAGAGAATGGAAAAGTGCGGCAGCAGATTGTGAATATTGCCAAGGAGTTGGCGCAAAAAGGCAAGTCGGAGCAATTGGCCGCTTTCAAAGCTTTGGCAGAAAAATATTCTCAGGATGGCACAGCCAAGGATGGGGGAGATTTGGGCTGGTTTGGCGAGGGGTTGATGGTTCCGGCATTTGAAGAGGCGGCATTTGCTTTGGCTGTGGGAGAGATCAGTGCCCCGGTACGCACACCTTTTGGCTGGCATTTGATTCGGGTGGATGAGAAAGAGCAGTTGGATCCCGATTCCCTGGAAGCACAACGCAAAGAGTTGACCGAGCGGGTTGCTGAGGCAAAAACCCGTGCCCGTTATAAACAGTGGCTGCGCGATTTACGGCAGCGCTCTTTTGTCGAGTTGCGATAAGGAAGAGAAGCATGCTTGCCGTCACCATGGGAGATCCGGTAGGTGTGGGGCCGGAAGTGGCATTGAAGAGCTTTTTGTCGGGCGAGGTGCAAGCTCTGCATATTGGGGATCCACAGGTTTTTCGCCGTACTGCGGAGCATTTGGGGTTTTCAGTGGTTTTTCAGGAGGTCAGCTCGCCTGAGGAGGCTCGCCAGCAGAAAGAGAATCATTTTTTGATTTTGCCGACCGAGCATAAAGTGGTGCAATTTGCCACTGCAGGAGAGATTCCTTTTGGTCGCCCGCATCCGTCGCAGGCGGCGGCGACCATGGAGAGTATCATGACTGCCTGCCGCATGGCGATGGCTGGGCGGGTCGATGGAGTGGTGACGCCACCCATCAACAAGGCGGTGTTGCATAGTGCGGGCTATGATGTACCGGGGCATACCGAACTATTGGCCCATTGTGCGGGGGTGAGCTATCCGGTGATGATGTTGGCAGGAGAGGGTTTACGGGTGGTCCCGGTGACCATTCATCAATCCCTGCGCTCGGTAGCCGAATCGCTCCATTATGAACTGTTGGAAAAGACTATTCGCATTACCTATGAGGCATTAAAAAGAGATTTTGCCATCAACACACCCCGTTTGATGGTGGCAGCGCTCAATCCCCATGCTGGTGAAAAAGGGGCCTTTGGCCATGAGGAGCAGGAGATTATTGAGCCGGTATGTCGTGCTCTCAGCAAGGAGTGGCCGGAAGGTTCCTTGATGGGTCCACTGCCGGCAGATACCCTGTTTCATCCCCAGGCGCGTGCCAGTTATGATGCCATCCTTTGCATGTATCATGATCAGGCGTTGATTCCGATCAAGATGCTGGCATTTGGCAATGCGGTCAACATCACCCTGGGTTTGCCGATTGTCCGTACCAGTGTCGATCATGGTACAGCCTATCCCATTGCCGGTCAGGGAGTGGCCAATGCCACATCATTGCAATTGGCCATGCAGTTGGCCCGGCAATTGGCGGATAACCGCCTTCGTTCCCATTCGCTTTGAGAATACGCATGAAACTGGAAACTACCGATAGCCCTGATCAAAAACGGTTGGACAACCTTCCTCAACTCACCCTTTCTGAAGCCGCCTGGATGGCGGGAATAACCCCGGATGCTTTGGAACGCTTTTTGACTTCGACCCCCTTGGCAGGCATGCGCAACCTCCCCTTGTTGGAGCTGGTACGTGCCTGCTTTACGCTGTTGGGGCAAAGAGAAGCGCAGATGGCTATTATGCGTTTGCAGTTGACCTCCGCTTTGCAACGGGAAAAAGAGCTCTCTGAGGCATTGCACTCCAAATTAAGCGAAGGCTTGCACTTTTTGACCATTGCCCCTCCGGCAAGCAAAGAGCCGGAGCCTCCTCCCAGCACGCCTGCACCTCCACCACCGGCGGCTACTCCCGTCCCGACTGCCGCTCCCTTTATCCCGCAAGCGGGTTTGGTTGATCTGTATGTAAATCGGCAAAAAGTCAAAAAACAAGGCAAGAAAAAGTAGATCGTGCGCTTTAATAGTTGACAAAAAGCCTAGGATATTGCAACCTGCTCGCTGGGTAGCGGCGGATCCTGGTGATTCGCGTATGCAGTTGGCGTGGCAAGGGCAGGTGGCCTATGTTCAAACGATTCCGAGAAGATCTGCAAGCGGTATTTCATCGCGATCCGGCGGCACGAACTGTTCTGGAGGTATTGATCTGTTATCCAGGGATTCATGCCTTGCTCGGCTATCGGCTGACTCATTGGTTGTGGGCGCGGCGTTTTCGTTTTTTGGCGCGTTTTTTGTCGCAGTTGTTTCGATTTTTTTCCGGGATAGAGATTCATCCGGGGGCCAAGATCGGCAAGGGTTTTTTTATCGATCATGGCATGGGGGTTGTGATTGGTGAAACGGCTGAGATTGGTGACAATGTGACCATGTATCATGGTGTCACTTTGGGTGGCACCTCTTGGGACAAGGGCAAACGTCATCCCACCTTGGGTGATAATGTGATTGTGGGCGCGGGGGCAAAAATTTTGGGTCCGATCACTATTGGTACCAATGCCCGGGTGGGTTCCAATGCGGTGGTGGTCAAGGATGTTCCTCCTGGTTGTACGGTGGTGGGGATTCCGGGGCGTATTGTGGTCAACCATGCGGCGCCTGCCGATCATCCGTTGGCTTTTCCGGTCTATGGGCAGAGTGGGGAGATGCCGGATCCGGTGGCGCGTGCGGTGACCTGTGTTTTGGATCAAGTCAAGCAGATGGATCAGCGTTTGAAGGAGTTGGAGAGCAGCAACGAGGATATGGAAAAGACGCCTGATGCCACTTTGCCGAACCAGAGAGGATTCTCGAGGAGGGGGCGGTGAGACTGACTACGCGAGGACGCTATGCGGTCACTGCGATGTTGGATCTCTCCTATCACGGTGCCGGAAAACCGATCTCTTTGGCAGAGATCTCTCATCGTCAGGATATTTCGCTCTCTTATCTGGAGCAGTTGTTTGCCAAGTTGCGCCGTTGTGGTTTGGTCAGGAGTGTGCGTGGACCAGGAGGCGGATATGTTTTGGGTGAAAAACCGGAGGAGATCTCCATAGCAGCGATTATTCGGGCGGTGGATGAACCGATACGTGCCACCTCTTGTACGGGCGAGGCGGAAAAGGTTTGTCGCCCGGGTTCGAGCAACCCCAACAACCCCTCGCGTTGTATTACGCACCATCTTTGGGAAAATGTTGGGGAGCATCTGAATCGCTATTTGGAATCGCTGGATTTGGCGCATCTGCAGGCGGACATGTTGGCGTCGGCGCTGCGGGGTGACGCATGATCTATTTGGATCATAATGCCAGTTCGCCGCTGCGTCCGGAGGTTTTGCAAGGGATGATCCCCTATTTTGGCGAGCGCTATGGCAATCCCTCTTCGGTGCATGCTGCTGGCAGGGCCTGTCGGCAGGGGGTGGATGAGGCACGGCGCCGTCTTGCCGAACAGCTTGCTGTGCATGAGAGTCAGATTATTTTTACCAGCGGAGGAACTGAGGCCAATAATTTGGCTTTGTATGGTCAGGCGGCCAGACATCTGTTTCAAGGACATATTTTGCTCAGTGCTGTGGAGCATCCCTCGGTGTTGCAGTGTGCAGAGCGGTTGCGGCGTCATGGTATTGAGCTGGGTCGGATTCCGGTGGATAGTGCTGGTGTGGTCCAACTGGATGAGTTGCAGGCACAATTGCGCAGCAACACCATTCTGGTTGCGGTAATGCAGGCCAATAATGAGACCGGGGTGGTGCAACCTGTTGAGGCTATTGCGCGCATCTGTCGCCTTCGGGGTATTCCTCTGCTGTGTGATGCGGTGCAGTCCTTTGCCAAGATGGAGATTCCTTTTAACGATTGGCAGCTTTCCCTGCTTTCGCTCTCTGCGCACAAGTTTGGTGGACCAAAGGGGATAGGTGCTTTGGTTGTGGATAAGCCATTGGCGGTGGAGCCACTTTTGTCTGGTGGTGGGCAGGAGCGGGGAAGACGTTCTGGAACGGAAAATGTGCCGGGCATTGTGGGTTTTGCTTTGGCTGCCGCCTTGGCAGGTGCCGAGAGGCCGCAGAGAGTGCGGCAATGGCAGGAGTGGCAAAAGCAGTGTGAACAAAGGCTGCAGGAGGCGATACCGGAGATACAGATTGCCGGGCAGGCTGCCGAGCGCTTGGCCAATACCACAGCCTTGTTGATCCCGGGGGTGCATGGCGAAACCTTGGTGATGAGTCTGGATCTGGAGGGGATAGCGATCAGCAGCGGTTCTGCTTGCGCATCGGGGCGCAGTCGTCCCTCTTCGGTGTTGTTGGAGATGGGTTTTGATCCTGAGCTGGCCACCAGCATGGTGCGCATCAGCATGGGATGGAATACAACTGAAGAAGAGATGGAACGGTTTACGGAGAGTTTGATCAAAGGGATAAAACGGTTACTGCACTGGTGAGGCAACGGGATGAAAAAACCGATTTATATGGATTACCAGGCCACCACGCCAATGGATCCACGGGTGTTGGCGGAGATGTTGCCCTGGTTTGTGGAAAAATTCGGCAATCCGGCCTCGCGGTCGCATGCCTATGGTTGGGAGGCGGAACAGGCGGTGGAAAAGGCACGCACGCAGGTAGCGACACTGCTTAATGCCGATCCGCGGGAGATAGTTTTTACCTCTGGCGCCACCGAATCCAATAATCTGGCCATTCAGGGAGTGGCCCGTTTTTATCAGGATAAGGGACGCCACATTATCACGCCGGTGACCGAGCATAAGGCGGTATTGGATACCTGCCGTAACCTGGAAGCGGAAGGGTTTACGGTGACCTATCTGCCGGTCAAAGAGGATGGTCTGGTGGATCTGCAGCAGTTGGCTGAGGCGATCACTGCCGAGACCATTTTGGTATCGGTGATGGCTGGTAACAATGAGATTGGGGTGGTGCAGCCTCTGGAGGAGATCGGGCGTTTGTGTCGGCAGAAAAAGGTTTTATTTCACTGTGATGCCGCGCAGGGAGTGGGTAAAATTGCTTTGGATGTGGAGGCGATGCAGATTGATCTGTTGTCGATCTCTGGCCATAAGATTTATGGACCCAAAGGGGTGGGAGCTCTTTATGTACGTCGGCGGCCTCGTGTGCGTCTGAAACCGATTATTCATGGCGGAGGGCATGAACGGGGTATGCGTTCTGGTACATTGCCTACACCTTTGCTGGTCGGATTGGGCAGTGCCTGTGCATTGGCTGGTGAGGAGATGCAGGCGGAAAATCAGCGTTTGTTATCCTTGCGACAGCGGTTGCTGGATGGCATCCTCTCTCGTTTGACCCATGTGCATGTCAATGGCTCATTGCAGCATCGTCTGGCTGGCAATTTGAATCTCTCTTTTGGCTTTGTCGAAGGGGAGTCGATGATGATGGCGATCAAGGATGTGGCGGTCTCCTCTGGTTCTGCTTGTACCTCTGCCTCTTTGGAGCCCTCTTATGTTTTGCGCGCTTTGGGGGTGAGTGAAGAACAGGCACATACCTCGATTCGTTTTGGCCTGGGACGTTTTACTACCATCGAGGAGATTGATTTTACAGCCAATCTGGTGGTGGAGGCGGTCAATCGCTTGCGGGAGATGTCCCCTCTGTGGGAGATGGTTCAGGATGGGATTGATATTGCTTCCATTCAGTGGGCCAGTCATCATTGAATTGTGGTTGGAAAGAGAGGTAGAAACATGGCATACAATGATAAAGTATTGGATCATTATGAAAATCCGCGCAATGTGGGCAGCCTGGACAAAAATGATCCCAGTGTGGGGACTGGTATGGTTGGAGCCCCTGCCTGTGGTGATGTGATGAAATTGCAAATTCGTGTTGACGAACAAGGCATTATCGCCGATGCCAAGTTTAAGACCTTTGGCTGTGGATCGGCGATTGCCTCTTCATCGTTGGTCACCGAATGGTTGAAAGGCAAAAACCTGGATGAGGCTTTGGCGATTAAAAATCAGCAGATTGCCGATGAACTGGCTTTGCCACCGGTAAAGATTCACTGTTCGGTATTGGCGGAAGATGCCATTAAAACCGCCATTTCCGATTATCGCAGCAAGCAGAAATAGCTTTTGTTTGTGGCATAAGATGCTTTTTCTGGGTAGCTTTTCCGACAATTAAGGAGTGTCAGCCATGGCTGTCAGCATGACCGAACGAGCTGCCGAGCGTGCCCGGCAGATGTTGCAAAAACGTGGTACTCCAGAAGCGGCCATTCGTATTGGGGTTTCTACATCGGGTTGTTCTGGTTTGTCTTATAAACTGGAATATGCCGATCAGTTGCAAGAGTCCGACCAGCAGTTTGCCAGCCATGGCATTCGCATTGTAGTGGACAGTAAATCGCTTTTGGCTTTGGACGGCACCGAAGTGGATTTTGAGGCTACAGCTTTCAAATCGGGTTTCAAATTTAACAATCCACAGATGAAAGAGCAGTGTGGTTGTGGTGAATCCTTCAAGGTCTGAGAGAAAAGGGAGATTTTGCTGGTCCTGTCATGGTTGGATGCAGGCAGATCTGGCTTTTTGTCCCACCTGCCAGATCATTCAACCTGTGGCGCCAGATGCGGATTTTTTTGCTCTATTCTCTTTGCCAGCCACATTTGTACTGGATACTGCGGCCCTGCAGCAGCCTTATCAAGCGTTACAAAGGGAGTTTCATCCTGATCGTTTTGCGCAACGCAGCGCCAGTGAGCGACGGCTCTCCATAGAGCAGGTAACCCATCTGAATCGTGCTTATCAAACCTTGCTGGATCCGTTGTTGCGCAGTGAATATTTGTTGCAACGGAGCGGGGCAAAAGCGGGCATCGATGAAAAGGAGTTGAGTCGCGATCCTCTCTTTTTGTTAGAGGTGATGGAGCAGAGAGAGGC
>NZ_RXIU01000009.1 GCF_004217665.1 Candidatus Magnetaquicoccus inordinatus
CGGTACAGGATGCGCCAGTGGCTGGTGCGGATGCCTTTACCACGGAGGAGGATTCTCCCCTCAGTTTGTCCGCTGGCCAATGGTTGGCCAATGATGTGGATGTCGATGGCGACAGTTTGCGCGCCCAGGTGATACAAGGACCACAACATGGGCAACTGATTGCCCTTGGTAACGATCTCTACCGCTATCAACCCGATCTCAATTTTAACGGTGTGGACACTTTTCGCTATCAGGTTGAGGATGGTCAGGGTAACAGCAGCTCAGCTCTGGTCACCCTGGTTGTAGCCCCCATTGAGGATGCTCTGCAGGCCACGCCAGACCGGATAGTGGTGCAGGAGGATAGTGCGACCTTCTCCTTTTCTGTGCTGGGCAATGACAATGATCCCGATCTGGCCGGGCCTCTGCAGGTGATCGGTTTTACCCCGACTGCCCATGGCCATCTCTATCGGCTGGCTGATCAATCCTTTCTCTATCAGCCGGATCATGATTTTTTTGGCATGGATAGTTTTCAATATATTCTCAACAGCGGGGATGCACGTATCGGGCGGACAACGGTAGAAATTGCCGTTCTTCCGGTCAATGATCTGCCGGTTTTGCAAAGGGTGAGTGGCTTGCAGTTGCGTCAAGGGGCCGAGGAGTCGATCAACGCCAACCATTTGCGGGTGGTTGATGTGGAGCAGAGTCCTGGGGAGATAGTGTTTACAGTGGCCTCTCTGCCCCTGTATGGCACACTGACGCGCAATGCGCAGTTGCTGCAGATAGGGATGAACTTTAGCCAAGCCGATCTGGATCTGGGTTTGCTCCGCTATGAGCATGATGGCAGTTGGGTGGCCAGAGATGGATTTCAATTCACCTTTAGCGATCAGGTTTCCCCACAGTGGACAGAGTTGGGATGGTTTCCGATCCGGATTCGGCTGAATGTGCTGCCGCCACTGCTGCCGGAAAAACCACCCATGCCGATCAATAAAGGTGTGGAAAACAGGCAGCCGGGCAGCGAAGGGGAGTGGTTGCTGCGACCTGCAGCGCTGCAAGAGGCAGCACCCATTCTGACGGCAATTCATCAAGTGGAGCGCAGTGTGGCGCTGCAGGATTCCCGTTCGCCGCTGTTGACCGCGGTGCGCAACAGCAATCCGGGTGTTCAGGATGGTGGTTTGATCACTCCGGTGTTAAACGCCGTGCAAAGTTCCCTCTCGACTGTCGCTCCTGGTGCGTTGCAAACACCTGTTTTGACTGCCGTGATGTCGGAAAGCAGTCAGGCCGCTTCACCCATATTGAGCGACCCAAACAGCATGCCGGGATTTGCAGTGCGTTCGGGATGGTTCTATTTTGGGCCGGAGTTTGATCTGCCTGTGGGTGACTCTGACCCCGGGGAGGGGCTCTTTTTGCCCGATGCTCCCGAAGCGGGACAAAGCAGCAGTAACAGCGTTCTGCCTGCAGCTTTCGAGGCGACAGCTTTCCACAATACCGCTTGGGTCAGTCAGCCAGAGTCAGAACAGCAAGGGCTCTATGCCACTATCGAGGGATGGGAAGAGGCCTCTCTTGAGGAGATGCGGCAACTGTTGGCAGTATGGGCATGAGGCCACTGCCGCCGCTGCGACAGGATCTGCAACTGTTGACCCGCACGCGCGGAGAGGGGGGGGCCCCGGCTTGGCTGCTCTATGATCGACCCAGACATCGCTATTTTCGCTTGGGCTGGGCAGAAACTGAGATGCTGCGTCGTTGGAGTCGGGTGAGCGATGGCCAACAGCTTCTCGAAGGGATCAACAAGGAGTGCACGCTGACATTGCAGGATGTCGATCTGCAACGTTTTTTGCACTTTTTGTCGGTCAATCATCTTCTGCAACCCCAGGGCGAATCCTCCCGACAGCAACTGCTTGCCAGTCAACAGCAACAGCTCTCTGGTTGGCGCTGGTTGCTGCATCACTATCTCTTTTTTACCATTCCTTTGCTGCACCCCGATCCCTTTTTGAATCGGTTGTATAAACAGTTGCCCTGGCTGTTTCGTGCCCGTTTTCTATGGGTGATCGTTTTTTTGGGTCTGTTGGGGCTCTATCTGGTTTCCCGACAATGGGACCGTTTTTTTGCCACGCTGCCTCTGCTATGGAGTTGGCAAGGGGCGATGATTTTGGGCTTGAGTATTTGGCTGGCCAAAGCGGTTCATGAATGGGGACATGCCCTGGTGGCCAAACGCTATGGCTGTCATATCGCCAGCATGGGGGTGGCCTTTTTGGTGATGTGGCCTGTTCTCTATATTGATACGACGGATGTTTGGCGCCTGCCCTGTCGTCGACAGCGCCTGCATGTGGCGATGGCTGGTATGGCGGCGGAACTGCTGTTGGCTGGTTTGGCCTGTCTGTTGTGGAATCTGACCGATGATCCCCTTTGGCAAAGCGGATTGTTTACCTTGGCCACGGTAAGCTGGGTGCTGGGTTTGCTGGTCAATGGCAATCCACTGATGCGTTTTGATGGCTATTTTTTGCTCTCTGATTTATTGGATATGGCCAATTTGCAGGAGCGTTCCTTTGCCTTGGGGCGTTGGCAACTGCGCCGCTCTCTGTTGGGGGTGGCTGATCCGCCACCCGAACTCTTTCCCCTGGCACGCCAGCGTCTGTTGATTGTGTTTGCGTGGAGCGTATGGATCTATCGCTTTTTTCTGTTTTATGGCATTGCTTTGTTGGTCTACCACACCTTTTTCAAAATATTGGGACTATTTTTATTCCTGGTGGAGATCGGTTGGTTTATTGTGTTTCCCTTGCTTCGTGAGGCGCGTGTGTGGTGGCAGATGCGTCAACGTCTCTCCTCAGGAGCCATCTCGCGTTTGGCGTTGTTGACACTTGCCCTGATTGCCCTTCTCATACTCCCCTGGCAGGGGCAAATGGTTCTGCCTGCCTTGTGGCATGCCCATACCTTTACCACCCTCTATTCGCCCACTCCGGCACGTATTGCCGAAATATGGGTGCAAAGAGGCGAAAGGGTGCATGCCGGTCAACCTTTGCTGAGCTTGCGTTCTCCTGATTTGGAACAGCAATTGCTAATCAATCGATTGGAAGAGGAACATTGGCTCTTTGAGAGCCAACGTCCTGGTATTAAAGAGAGTGATCGCGAACAAAGGCTGGTTGCGGTTTCGCGTCTTGTTGCTGCCCAAAGCCAGCAACAGAGCCTTTTATCGTTGCAGGGGCGTTTGTTGTTGCGTGCGCCCTTTGCCGGGGTGCTGGAGATGGCCGGCGAGGCTTTGCTGCCAGGCCGTTGGGTCAGTCGTGAAGAGCCGTTGCTTGCCCTGCATCAGCCTGAGGATCGGGTCATCCATGCCTATGTGGATGAACAACATCAACAGCAGGTTTTGGCACAGAGCTCTGGTTGGTTTGTGGCGCATGATTTGACCCTGCCGCGTTGTGCGGTACGGGTGGAGTCCATTAGTCCGGCAGCAATCACGGTGCTGGATTGGCCGCAACTGGCCAGCCTGCATGGCGGTCCTATCAGCGTGCGCAAAGAAAATGAGCGGTTGCTTCCTGAAGAGGCGCTGTATCGATTGCAGTTGCGTCCGCTTGCAGAGGCAGGGTGCTCTCTGCCGGATGCCATGCTGGTGGGAGATCTGTTGCTCAATGGCGCCAAAGAGAGTCTCTTCTCCTCTTTCTGGCGTCGGTTGATGGCTATTCTGGTGCGTGAATCCGCTTTTTAATGGTGTGGGTAGTTTGGCACGGAATAAATCTGTGGCAATAATGGGCAATGAATGAATCCGAGCCAATGATTGGCACTGAATAAATATGAAGCAATAATTGCCACTTAACAAATCTGTGTGGCACTATTTGGCACAATGGAACAGGCAGATGGCAACCAATTCATGTCATGAGAACGACAAGCGCTGCAGTTGTCGGCTACCCGCCTGCACAATCTGGTGTTCTGCCGCTCTTTTACTCGGATCCTGTACCGTGGTTCCTGAACCGATCAACCAGCAGGAGCGGTGGCAACGGATGGTGCAGGATCGCCAGGCCGTTTTCAAGAATGTGCAACCGATCACCCGTGCCCTGACCCTTTCCGATGCCATGGCTCGGGCCATACTGTATAATCTGGACCATAAACTCAAACGCATGGAAGAGACCTTGGCTTCTGGCCAGAGCGATATGGCTGAAATGGAGCTGTTGCCCCGTTTGACGGTACAGGCTGGCTACTCCTCGCGCAATAACCCTGCGGGAGCCAGCAGTCGCTCTTTGTTTACCGGGGTGCAATCGCTGGAGGCTTCGACCTCCGCCGAGCGTGAGATGATCGAAAGCAATTTGACTGTTGCCTGGAATGTGCTCGATTTTGGTCTCAACTATCTGCGCGCCCAACAGCAGGCAGATCGTTATCTGATCACTCAGGAGCGGCGGCGCAAGGTGATCCACGATATTTTGCAAGAGGTGCGACAATCCTTCTGGCGCGCCTTGGCTGCCCAACGCCTGTTGCCGGAAATCCGCTCCTTTTTGAACGAAGCCCGACAAGCTTTGGTCGATTCACAACAGGCCGAACGACAACTGCTGCAACCTCCCAGCCAGGCCCTGGAATATCAAATCGGTTTGCTGGAGACCATCTATCAGATTACCAGCCTGCAGCGTGATTTGAGCGTTGCCCAGACACAACTCTCCGCTTTGATCAACCATGATCTGAATGTTGCGCTCACTCTGCAAGAGCCTGACAGTGGCAGTGCCACTTTGCCACGTCTGCCCGAAGAGTTGCGGCAGTTGGAGGAGATGGCTCTGCTGTTGCGGCCAGAGCTGCGCGAAGAGGATTATTTGACCAGAATGGATCAAGCCGAAGCCCGCTCCAGTCTTTTGCAACTTTTTCCTGCCCTGAATGTGGAAGGGGGGTATCATCTTTCCAGCAATGCCTTCCTCTATCATCAAAACTGGTTGCAAGGCAGTTTGCAAGTTGCCTGGAATCTGCTCAACCTGTTCAAAGCCCCGACAGTGATGGCCATAGCGGAGGCCAAAGCAGAAATTGCCAAGGCGCGCCGTCTGTCGATGGGCATGGCTATTTTGACCCAACTGCATGTGGCAAAAATCCGTTATGATCAAACCGGCGAGGAGTATCGGATCATCGAGCAGATGAGTCAGGCGGCAGAGCGTCTGCATCAGCAAGTTGCCCATGGGGCGAAAGCGCCGGCAGCTTTGCAAACCCGCAACGATCTGGAGCGTATGCAAAGCAAAGCCCGCTCTATTTATCGACGGTTGCAAAAGGAGTTGGCCTATGCCGAACTGCATAATGCCGCCGGTCGTTTGTCGCTCTCGGTGGGTGTAGATCCCCTGCCTGATATTGTGGAGACAAACGATCCCGATGTCCTCAGTCGGGCCATACAGGAGTCGATGCAGCGCTGGCCGGATGGTTTGCAGAGAGCCAGCGAACAGTTGGCTGCCATCAGCAAACCGTTATCCCTTGTTGCGCCCCGCTCTGGTTTTGAGCAGCCATTGCGCATCAATAAAATCAGTTGGAATCGCCTCTCGGATGACTCCCCCTTATGGTATTATTTGCTGCCTGGCGACGAGGCTTCGGGGCTGCCATGATCGGCAGCGGCGGTAGTTCAGAATGGCGAGGGAGAGTGTCACTCTTGTGGGCAAGTGTGGCTCTGCTGGCCACTCTTGCGGCCTCTGCCGTCTCAGCAGATGAACCACTACCCAGAGGATTATTGGTTCCCCAGCGGGAGGCTTGGCTCTCCAGTCTGATGGAGGGGCAGATCGAGGCGATTCATAAACAGGAGGGAGAGCTGTTTCAAAAAAATGAGCTGTTGATCAGTTTTGTCTGTACCGTGCGTCAGGCCAAATTGCACCAGACTCAAGCCACACTGCTTGCCGCTCGCAAAAAGATGCAGGCCAATCGGGAGTTGGTTGCGGTGCGTGCTGCCAGCCGTTTGGAGCTGGCTTTGAATGAAGCGGAGGTGATGCAGGCAGAAGCCGAACTGGCCGTACAAAAGGCACTGGTGGAGATGTGTTCGATTCGAGCGCCCTTTGCTGGCCGGGTGCATGCGCTGTCGGTGCATGCCCATGAGAGTGTTCCCCAGGGCAAACCGTTGCTGGATATCTCTTCATCGGGACCATTTGAAGTCCGGGTGATTGTGCCTTCCCGTTACCATGCCGCTTTGCCGGTTGGCAGCAGCTTTTCCATCTTTCTCGAAGAGACCAGACAAAGCTATCCGCTCCAGGTGATTCGCAGCGGCGGACGCATCGATCCGGTCAGTCAGACCATGCCGATTGTGGGCCGTATTCAGGGAGAGTTTCAGGAACTGCTTCCTGGTATGGGTGGACCGGTCACCTTACCCAATTGGCACCGTTCTTCTCCTGCTCCCGCCCCATGAACCCCTCTGCTGAGAGGCAGCAACAAGAAAAAACGCTTCTGCCTGATCCGCGCCTTCTCGCACGCCAACTCGCTGGTTTGACACAACTTCTCTCCTTGTTCAAAGAGAGCCGTCATGCGCTCGATTTGCCGCAACTGGGCTTTATCATGGTCAATGAGAGCATGCGTCTGCTTCCCTACCATCAGGCTTTTTTCTGGCTGCAAGGTGTAGAGGAGCAGCAACTGATAGCCATTTCCGGTGTGGCACAGTGGGATGCCCATGCCCCCCAGGTGTTATGGTTGCAACGTCTGCTGCGGGAATACAGCCGTCAAGAGATCAGTCAGCAGTTGCACCCATTGCAGAAGGAGCGGCTCTCCGAGGCGGTTCTTGGCGAATGGTCGCAGTGGTCGCATCCGTATCTGTTGTGGCTTCCCTTGCGCCATCCTCTGCGCCATGACTCTTTGGGGGGGCTTCTTTTGGCGCGTGATCAACCCTGGGAGAGCAATGAACAGACGTTGCTGCAACAGCTTGGCGAGGGTTATGCCCAGGCTTTGACGATAGCGTTGCAGGAGAAAAAGTCGGTTTGGTCCTGGCGATGGCCGCGAGCGATATGGCGCAAAGCAATAGTATTATTGCTGTTGTTGGCGTTATTGATGCTGCCAGTCCGGCAATCGGTGCTGGCTCCGGCAACCATTGTTGCCCGCCAGCCCTATATTGTGGCGGCACCACTGGATGGGGTGGTGCAGCGTTTTCATGTCTTGCCCAATGATCTGGTCACACCAGGGCAACCCCTGTTTGATCTGGATCCCGCAGAGCTCAAGCATCGTTTCCAGGTGGCTGGCGAAGAGTTGGCTATTGCCCAGGCGCAATATCAAAAAATGGCCAGCAAGGCTCTGCAAAACAGTGAGAGTGGAGGTGAATTGGCCGCTTTGCGTGCTGCGATGGCGCGTGCTGCTGCCCAGGCTGAGCATGCCAAACAACTGTTGCAACGGTTGCAGGTGCGTGCCGAAATGGCGGGTGTGGTATTGTTTGCTGATGTCAACCAATGGTTGGGACGTCCGGTACGTATCGGCGAAAGAATCCTGGCCATCGCTGACCAACACGATATGGAGATGGAGATACTGTTGCCGGTTGCCGATGCTCTGGTGTTGCAAGCGGGTGCGGAAACCCGTCTGTTTCTCAATACCGATCCACTGCACCCCTTGTCAGGAAGTTTACGCTATGCCTCCTATGAGGCAGCCGCTACTCCGGAGGGGGTGTTGGCCTATCGGCTGCGCAGCACTTTGCAGTTTGACAAAATGACCGAGCCTTTGCCGAATCCGCCGCGTTTGGGGTTGAAAGGGACAGCAAAATTATTTGGTGAAGAGGTGCCGCTGTTGTATGATCTGTTGCGCCGACCGTTAACAGCTTTACGGCAAAAGTTGGGTCTTTAGGGGGAAGGGTCAATCGCCAACAAGGAGTAGGGTCATGGAAGAGTTGCCAGTTGCTGCGGCAGGAGTGGAGCCGTCATCTTCTGCCACAGTAGGATCGGCACAGTTGCAAGTAGCCGATGTAGGTGTTGAACGATTCAATAACGACCATCAGCGGCTGCTTTTTTATATTGTCGAGTTCAGTCGTTTGGCAGAGCGTTTTCGGCACCAACAGCCGATTGATGAGGAGTGGGATCCCATCGATGCCATTTTTCCCCGTCTGGAAAAATATACACAAGAACATTTCCAGGCCGAAGAGGAGTTGATGCGGCAACATGACTATCCTCTGTTGACGCGGCATATTGCTCAGCATCAAGAGCTGACAGGTCATCTGCAACAGCTCAAGGAGAGCGTGACCACCCGGCATGTCGAGGCGATTGCTGCCTTGGAGTCCTTTTTGTTCGATTGGCTCACCACCCATATCAACCAGGATGATCGCCAATATCGGGGCTGTTTTCAACTGGCTGAGAGCAGACAGATTACCGAAAAGGCTCTCTTCAATGAGATGATCTCAGCCGAACAACTCAAGCGCATCATCGAGCTGTCCGCCAGCAACGCTGTATTGCTTGATTTGCGTACCGTCAGCGAACAGGAGGAGGGGATTATTCCTGGTTCACAACTCTATCCCTGTGCCCACAATCTGCTTAACCGACAAGATACCGAACCTTTTCGCCGCTCTTTTTCTGCCCGTTTTGCCCCAGAGCAGTTTGACAGTGAACAGTGGTATATATTGATCTGTCGCTCAGGACCACGGGCAGCGATTGCTTTGGAAGCCTTTCAGGAACATGATCTGCCCGCTTGCGAATTGATCGGCGGCATTCAGGAGTGGTTGCGTCAGGGATTCTCTTTGGTCGATCGTGAGCAGGCGCTGGCGGAGGCGGAGCACAGCACTCCTGTTTAAGGCTACCCAGCCCCGTTGCCGGGGAGGCAACGGGGCGGCCATCAAACATCTTCGTTCGATTGCTTATGATGCTTGCGATTTTACCTGATCAACCATCTCATGCACATTCTTTTCGATGAACTCATTGACTTCGGCTTGGCTGCGGCTCAATAGATCCAGGGTCTGACGCGCATTGTCGACAATCAACTGACCCATCTCTGCCACCATACCGGCTTGCGCTTGCGCCACATCTTCCACTGTCTTCAATCCTGCCAGGCTGTTGATCTGACCAGAACCTGCTTTGACCAGAGTTTCGGCATTGTTGAGCTGGCGTTCGGCCAATTCTTTCATGATCCGCTCGTTGATTTTTTGCAAACCAGTCAAAGTATTCAACATTTTGCTGTTTGCTTCCATGATCTGTTTGGCAAGATTTCCGTCCATTGTCTGTCCCCTTGTTTATGAGGTTTGAAGAGTGTAATTGCTGCACCGCAGCATTTGTTGCAGTGCAGCATAATCCTCTACCCACACTCTGTCAATCACTATTTTTGCCAAAAACACATTTTTTTTGTCTGGCTCATCCTGTTTTGGCAAATGTTTTGGCCAGCTCCTCGGCCTCTTGCAGGAGAGGCAACAAACTGTTGCGAATTCCCTGGCGCCAAAAATCTGCATGACAGGGATCCAAATGAAAAGGACGCAGCAATTCCGGCAGATCCTGTGCTCCTCCGGCACGCAGCAACTGGCGATACAGTGGTTCAAACTGGTTGCCTAGAGTTTCCTGGGCGGCATAGAGACTTTGTGTCAGCAGCTCTCCGCAGGCATAGGCATAGACATAAAATGGATTGTGAAAATGGCTGATATAGCACCAAAGATTTTCTGTGGCGGCATACTGAAAGGTTTCGCCTTCGGCACCATAAAAGCGGAATAGGGAGTTTTGCCAGATACGGCCAAGATCCTGGGCGCTCAAGCGCCCTTCATGGTTGTGCACCTCTTGCTCAAAGAATGAAAAGCCAATTTGCCGTATCACGGAATTGAGAAAGGTTTCGATCCGTTCGGTGAGCAGGGCCAACAGGGCAGCCGGGTTGTTTTGTTGTTGCAGACGTTGGCGAAGAAATTGGAAGGTGGTCATTTCGGCAAAGATGGAGGCGGTTTCCGCATAGGCCATAGGCGCAGAGGCCAACAAGGCGCCCTGGCTTGCACCAGCCAGCAAGCCGTGTACCGCGTGACCCAGTTCGTGGGCCAGGGTCATCACATCGCGGCTGCTCTCCTGATAGTTCAGCAGCAGATAAGAGTGGGTGACTCCTCCTGGGATCACTACCGAATAGTTGAAGGCACCGCTCTGTTTGCCAGGGCGTGCCGGTACATCGATGGCGCCGCGTTGTGCCAGATCCTGGACAAGTTGCGCCAATTCCGGGCTGAAATGCTGAAAGGCATTGAGAACGATCTGCCAGCCTTCGGCATACGGGATACGACTGCGATCGGCGAAGGGTAGGGGGGCATTGCGGTCGCTCCAGCGCAAGAGGGGCAAGCCCAGCAGGCGGGCTTTCAGTTGATAATAGCGTTGGCATAACGGCGTTGCTTCTGTGACTACCGCCTGGTGCAAAGCCTCAACCACCGCATCAGGCAGACGATTATGGCGGTTGCGATAGGCCATGGGGTGCGGATAGCCCCTTTCTTTATCTTCGACCCGTTTGCTGCCGACCACCATGTTCAGCACTTGCGCGGAAAAACGGGCGAACGGGCCAGCCAATCCGCTGTTCAAGGTGCTCATGATCTGAAACCGTTGTTCTGCATCGGGATGGATATTCATCTGGTGCAGAGTCTGTTCCAGAGTGGCCGGACCATCCGGGAGAGAAAAACGCAAATCCGCCTCGACCTCATCATAAAAGGAGGACCAGGAGGAGGCTGCAAAGGTGGCCCGTTTGCCGAGGGCGGCTTCGACTTCGCTAGTGAGCATGAAAGGGCGTTGCAGACGCACCTGTTCCAGCCAGGGACGCAGCCGTTGGCAGCGGGCATCGGTGGCATAGTGCTGTTGGCAGATCTCATCAGGGAGGGCAGCCAGCTCGATGGTAAAAAAGCTGGTATACTCGCCGCTCAAACTGTCCACCAGCACATTGACCGCATGCAAACGGTTTTTGACCTCCTCATCCTCAAGCTGGGCCGCATGGGCGAGATGCAGATAAAAATAGATGCGGTTTAAGCGTTCGGCAAAGCGTTCCCACTCCTCCAGAGCATCACCCAGTCGTTGCGATAAATTTCCCCGAAATTGTGCAGAAAAGGCGGGATAGTGGTCGCGCAGCCACTGCAGATCCTCCTGCAGCAGCGGATCCTCCAGGTCACGGTAGATGGGAGTCAGATCCCAAACCGGAAGCGATAAGGAGGGGGTGCTGTTCATGGTATTGTTTATACTCCTGAATAGTTAATGAATATTGGCAGGGTAACACTATCTCCTCTCTTTTGCCAAGAGTCCGCTGTTTGATTTTGGTGAGACAGGTCGTTGTTATTGTGTTGTTATCAATATTTTGTATCGATGAATAAATCTGGTAAATGAAACAAAAAACCTACACAGAAAGCGCGATGGCTCATCGCCAAAGGAGTTGGCGCGAAAATTTACAATTTTTTTATATCTGCTTGATCAAAATTTTATAACTGTATGATATTCATTACCAAATTCGCCAAGAATGTCGAGAGCTGCTCTCAACAAGACAACCAAGCCTACCCATAAAGGAATAATCATGAAAATGAAACCCATCGCCACTATTGCCGCTGTTTCCCTGTTGAGCCTTGTTTCAACAGGGTGGTCTGCCTCCATGATTCAAAACAAAGGATCGGATACCTTGGTCAATGTGGCGCAGGCATTGGCCGAAGAGTATCAAAAGGTCAAGCCGGAAGTGGCGATTGCCGTCACAGGTGGTGGCAGCGGTACAGGCATTGCCGCGCTTCTCAATGGCACTGTGGATATTGCCAATTCCAGCCGTCAGATTGAGCAAAAGGAGGTCAAGTTGGCAGAGAAGAATAACATTCATCCCAAAGAGTTGACCATCGGTTTTGATGCGCTGGGCGTCTTTGTGCACAAGAGCAATCCTTTGAAGGAGATCTCTCTGGCACAGTTGGCACGCATGTATGGCGATGGTGGTGATGTCAATAACTGGAAACAGTTGGGTGTCGAGGTTCCGGGTTGCAAAGGGCAAAAAATCATTCTGATCTCTCGGCAGAACAACTCGGGAACCTACGAATATTTTCGTGAAGCGGTGCTGCATAAAAAGGATTTTATTATGGGTACCCGTGATATGCACGGATCCAAAGATGTGGTGGATTTAGTCGGCAAGACTCCTTGTGCAATTGGTTACAGTGGTATGGCCTATGCCGACGAGACGACCAAGATGTTGGCAATCAAGAAAGAGGATAGCTCTGCAGCGGTTGTTCCCAGCATGGAGACAGCAGTTGATAAAACCTATCCCATTGCCCGGCCACTGTTCATGTATACCAATGGCGAGCCGACCGGTGAAATTAAAGCCTATCTGGATTGGATCATGGCCAAAGATGGTCAATGTCTGGTGAGCAAGAAAGGGTATGCCCCAGCCAAACCTGTTCCTTGCAAATAACCTGATCCCCTGGTGAGGGATTGACAATATGTGGCCTTGCCCAACGGACTAATGGAATGGAGATGGTTTAGAGATGCCTATTTATGAGGAAAAGCTGCAAAAAGATGTTACAGCGATCAAGGAGGAGGTGGTCAAGCTGGGGGGAATGGTGGGTCAGGCGCTGACCGACAGCCTCACCGCATTATTCACGGGTGATGAAAAACTGGCCAACATGACCGTGCTGCGTGATTTTCCCATCAATCGACAATGCGCACGTCTCAACAAGCAATGTCACAATTTTATTGTTCGCCATCTGCCCAGCGCGGGACATCTGCGCATGGTCACCTCGGTGATTCAGATGGTCATGGAGTTGGAGCGGATGGGCGATTATGCCCGAACCATCTCCAGAGAGGCCATTCATCTGCACCAGCCTCCAGAGGGCAATATTCTGCGCGATTTGAAAATAATGGCTGAACATACGCAGGCCATTTTGCGGCAAAGCATGAGCGCTTTTGCTACGGAAGATGTGGAATTGGCGCGTTCGACATTGAAAGATTCCAGTCAGGTAAGCGTTGACCTCAACGTCATTCTCAACGATCTGGTCACTTTTTGTGGGCAGGAGGGGGGACGTGAGGTGGCCATGCGGATGCTCGATCTGCAAACCATATCCTACATGCTGGAACGTGTGGGAAATCGGGCGGCCAATGTCTGCGAGGAGATTCTTTTTATCCTGGCAGGTGAGACCGTTCCGCAGCGTATTCATGAGATCCTCTTTTTGGATGCCGACAACTCCATTTTGGCGCCAATGGCAGAGGTGATTGCGCGTAAAGGATATAGTGAGCAAGCACGTTTTCGCAGTGCTGCCTGGCAACCGGCTGCTGAATGCAGTTCGGCCATGGTCGATTTTATGCGCCACCACGGTTTTAACATGCAGAACATTGCTCCCAAAAATCTGCAACAGATCATTCCAGAGTTGGGAGGGGTACATATCATAATTGGTCTGAACAGTCCGGTCGGGCAAAATGGGCTGGAGGTTCCTTTTCATACGGTTGCTTTGGAATGGGATGTGGGTCCGCTTCCTGGTGGTAATGCTCTTGGTGAAAATGCCGGACGTTTTGAGGAGATCTACCGTACCCTGGTGGCCAATCTTGCCCAGTTGATGGAACTGCTCAACGGCGAAGAAGGGGTGTAAGATGAGCATTCCATTAGAGAAAGCAAGTACGCTGGTCGCCGCAGGGGATGTCCGCAATCGGGATTGGTATATCGACAAACTGTTTCACAGTTTCATGTTTATCTGTGGAATATCGGCAGTCATTTTTGTGTTGGGAATCTTTGTCTTTGTTTTCAAGGAGGGTTCTGGTTTTATCATTCATCAACTGGATTGGGCAGAGTTTTTTCTCTCTCCCAAATGGCGCCCCACCTCTGCCATTCAGGCCAGCTATGGCACGCTGGCAATGGTGGCGGGAACGGCAGCGGTGACACTGATTTCCATGGCAGTAGCGCTGCCCTTCTCCTTTGGTGCCGCTATTTTTATCGCTGAGTTTGCCCGTGGCAAAACCCGCGAGTGGTTGAAAGTGGTGATTGAATTGTTGGCCGCTATTCCATCGGTGGTTTGGGGGTTTATCGGTCTGATGATCATGAATCCGTTGATTATCGATATCTTCGATGTACCTATCGGCCTGAATGTACTCAATTCTGGAATTATTCTGGGCTTGATGGCTGCTCCCATCATTACCTCTATAGCCGAGGATGCTTTCAAGGCGGTGCCAGATACCTATCGCGAAGCGGCAGAAGCTCTGGGCGCCACCAAATGGCAGGTGATCTACAAAGTGGTGTTGCCCGCAGCAAAAAATGGTTTGCTTTCTGCCGCTTTGTTGGGTGTGGGACGGGCATTTGGGGAAACCATGGCGGTCTTGATGGCCAGTGGTCACGCTTTGACCATTCCTGGCAGTGTCTTTGATTCCATTCGTGCCTTGACGGCAACCATTGCCGCTGAATTGGGTGAAACTCCGGTAGGATCAGACCATTATCAGGCTCTGTTTGCTATCGGTATCTTTCTCTTCAGCATAACTTTCATCATCAACATGACCGCCGACCTGATCGTGCGGGGGATCAAGAACCAGTGAGAACCGCCATGAATCAAACTGCAACCCATACATCCACTCGCTTTCAGGCTGAACCGATCAACCTCAAAAATATTCAGGTGCAAAAGCTGTTCATGATTCTGTTTGGTCTGATGGCTGCGGTTTTGGTCATTCCGGTCATTCTGATTATTTTCACTCTGCTCCAGAAGGGTGGTAGCGCCATCAGTTGGGAGTTTTTGACCACCTTTCCCAGCAATGGCATGACAGCGGGCGGTATTCTGCCGGCACTGTTGGGTACCGTATGGTTGGTGGCCATCTCCTTGTTGGCCTCGGTGCCACTGGGAGTGGCGGCAGCCATTTATCTGAGTGAATATGCGCCACAGGATCATTGGCTGACCAGGGTGATCAACCTGGCAACCATCAATCTGGCTGGTGTGCCCTCCATCGTCCATGCTCTTTTTGGTCTGGGCGCTTTTGTGGCCTTTTTTCACCTTGGCACCAGTATTCTGGCTGCCAGTCTGACTCTGGCAGTCATGACCTTGCCGGTAGTGATTGTCGCTTCCTGGGAGTCGTTGCAATCGGTTCCTTTTGCCTTTCGAGAAGCCTGCTGGAATATGGGGGCGACTCGTTGGCAAACCATCTGGCATGTGGTGCTGCCCAATGCGCTGACCGGTATTCTTACCGGCATTATTTTACAGGTTTCTCGCGCAGCAGGCGAAACAGCTCCCATCATGTTTACTGGGGCAGCATTCTTTTTACCCTTTCTGCCCTCCAGTGTGATGGATCAAACCATGGCTCTGGCGTTACATCTGTTCACCATTTCCACTCAGGTGCCCGGTGTTCCAGAGCAGATTCCGTTTGGGGTCGCTCTGGTGCTTTTCGGTATCGTCTTGATCATCAACACCTGTTCCATCTGGTTGCGCATGTATCTGCGCAGCAAGAAAAAATGGTAAACCTCAGACAACAACCGATACCGTGAGAAGAGAAACAGATGAACAGCCATTCTGATCCACATACCGATTCTGGAGCCACACGAGCAACCACTCCAGCAGCAACCAGCCCAAAAGAGCGTCTGGAGCGCTCTGCAGCGACGCAACCAGCCCATAAAATTTCCATTCGTGATCTGAGCATCCGCTATGGCCCATTTACGGCTCTATCCGGGGTCAACCTGGACATACCGGTCAATCAGATTTTTGGCATCATCGGACCGGCCAACAGCGGTAAAACCTCTTTTCTGAATGCCATCAACCGCATGGATATGATGCGCGCCAACATGAATGTGCAAGGCTCAGTCCTTTTTAACGGCGTCGATGTCACTTCCTGGGGAAATGTCTATGCCCTGCGCAGCAAGATTGGTGTGGTTTTTCCTCTGCCAGTAGGTTTACCCCTCTCCATCTATGACAATGTTGCTCTTTCACCACGTTTGCGTGGGATCAATAATAAGAGTCAAATTGATGAAATTGTTGAGAGATCATTGAAGAGAGCCGCTTTGTGGGACGAGGTAAAAGAGCGGCTAGGCTCACTGGGCAGCCTGTTATCGGGAGGGCAGCAACAGCGACTGACCATCGCCCGGGCTCTGTCCCAGGATCCTGAAGTGCTCATGCTGGATGAATTTTCCATTGCCGTGGATCCGGTGACCACCATGCGGATTGAAGATGTGTTAAAGGAGTTGAAAAACCAGATGACCATCATTTTGGTGACCAATCTGGTCCAGCAGGCCAATCGTTTGGCCGATCGAACCGCCTTTTTTCTCAATGGTTCCTGTGTCGAGGTCGGCGATACCGATGCCCTTTTCAACGGCAAAGTCCGTGACCAACGTACCGATGACTATATCAATGGCCGTTTCGGCTAGGTCGATCAACCAATCAAGCCAGGACAGGACACAAAGAAAGCCATGAATAAGCAGGAAATTCAACAGGAAATCGCCATCAGAACCATCAATCTTAATTTGTGGTATGGTCACTTCCAAGCCTTGTTTGATGTCAATCTGGAGATTAAACAGGGGATTATTACGGCCATGATCGGCCCCAGCGGTTGTGGCAAATCCACCGTGTTGCGCAGCGTGGACCGCATCAACGAGCGTTTGGGATATGTGCGCATCACCGGGGCGATCAAGGTGCTTGACAAAAACATCTATGATCCCGATGTCAATCTTTCCCAATTGCGCAAGCAGGTTGGCATGGTCTTCCAACGTCCCAATCCTTTACCCATTTCCATCTATGACAATGTCATTTTTGGTCATCGTCTGCATCGTCCTCCAGATGTCAAACTCTCCTCTCGGCAGGAGGATGAGATTGTCGAAGCCGCTTTGCAGCGGGTATTGCTCTGGGACAAGGTCAAAGATAAACTGAAGAGAAAGGCAACGATCGATCTCTCATTGGAGGAGCGTCAAAAGCTCTGTATTGCCAGATTGCTGCCGGTTAAACCTGCAGTCTTGTTGATGGATGAGCCATGCTCTGCGCTCGATCCCAAAGGGACGGCTGCAGTCGAAGAGTTGATATGGGAGTTGCGTGGCGAATATTCCATTTTGTTGGTGACGCACAACATGGCGCAGGCACGGCGCACCAGCGATGAGTGCATTTTTATGCTCATGGGCAAGGTGGTAGAACATACCGATACCGATAAAATGTTTGTCACACCGCAGTATCGGGAAACCGCAGACTATATCGAAGGGCGTTATGGATAATCCAGACGCAAGTTTCTTGTCACCCTGGAGCCCATGCCCTGGAGTGTAATTGATTACCAAAGCAGTGGCCTGTCCAAACTGATCGATGCAACAGCTTTGCAATGGCTATTCCCAGTTCAGTGCGAGAATGATGCGGACAGGTCACTCCAGTTATGCCGGAACAGTATGCCATCTCTAAAATCGTATCATGTCGGAACAGCACACCATGTCTAAAATCGTATTGATCGTTGATGATGAAAAAGATTTTGTCAAAGTCTTGGCCTTGAATCTGCGCAAGAACGATTATGCTGTGCGCCAAGCGCTAAACGGCAGTCAGGCATTGCTGGAAATGGCGCAAGCTTTATTGCCCGATTTGGTGCTGTTGGATCTTCAGTTGCCCGATATTTCCGGTCTGGAGTTGTGTCGGCGAATGCGCTCCGATCCCCGTACCCGTTCTGTCGCCATTCTGATGCTGACGGCCAAAGGGGAAGAGATTGATCGGGTTGTCGGTTTTGAGATGGGTGCGGATGATTATATGGTCAAACCCTTCAGTATGCGTGAACTGATGTTGCGTATCCAAGCTCTGTTACGCCGAACAGCCCCAGATTTTGCCAGCACCGCTCAGCAAGAGCTGCAATTTGGTTTGTTGCGCATGGATGTGGCTGCTTTTCGGGTCTGGTCGGCAGATCGCGAGGTACGTTTGACCACCATGGAGTTCAAACTGTTGGCGCTGCTTTTGGAGCGACGGGGCAGAGTGCAAACCAGAGAAGTTTTGATGAATGATGTGTGGGGTATTGATTCGTATGTACAAAGTCGAACCGTGGATGTTCACATCGATCGATTGCGCAAAAAATTGGGGCAAGCGGAGCAGTATATTGAAACCGTACATGGGATGGGTTACCGTCTGCGAGCAGTACCTTGATGCAGATCAGCCTCGCTTTCATGACAAAGCCATTGTTGCGGCCATGAAATGGTTCCTGTTATGAATAAAGGTATTAAAAACAGGCTTTTCTATTATTTTCTCACCATCATCGTTGTGTCACTGGCAATCTGCGGCCTGATTATTGAGGAGATTGTGGAATCGGTCCGCATGGATCTGATTCGTAGCGATTTGCTGCGTCATCTGCAGAGCATGGAATGGATGGTGCAGGCTCTGCCCGCGCCGGTTGCCCCTGCAACCTATCAGGAGATGGCTGGCCAACTTGGCACTATCATGGCGATGCGGGTCACCTTTATTGATGGGGATGGATGGGTTGTAGGAGATTCATCGGTTGCAGCAGATCAGTTGCAAACCATCGAAAACCACCATAAACGGCCAGAAGTGGCGGAAGCACTGCTGCATGGTGTCGGCAGTGCCATACGCACCTCTACTACGGTCAATACCGATTTATATTATTTGGCCTATGCCATTGACCGGGGGGGGCAACGGATGATCATCCGTCTTGCTCGCTCGCTACATGATTTGCAAGAGGAGATTGCTTCATTACGTCGTTTGGTCATATATTCCGTTTTGTTTGCCACTCTTTTGGCTGCATTGCTGAGTCGTTTGGCTGCTCGTTTGTTTACCAGGCCTTTGCGTGCCTTGGTCAAACAGGCCAAATCTATTGCCGGTCAGCAGAGCAATAGCCGGTTGGTTACCGATTCCCAGGATGAGGTGGGTGGATTGGCCTCTTCGTTCAATCTGCTGCTTAACCAGTTGGAAGAGGTGATGGCTTCAGTCTCTTTGGAGCGGGATCGTCTCAAAATTATCCTGGAAGGGATTTTGGATGGTGTGATTGCTGTTGATCTGCGTGGCCAAATCATCCTGGTCAACCATGCGGTGATGGAGATCTTTGCTTTATCCTCCTCTCCGGTATCGCGTAATCTGTCAGAGTTGATTCCAGAGGAGCAGTTGCTGGGGTTGCTGCCGCCCAGTCAGGGTGCGGTCTGTCGAAGAGAGATCGTTCTGGCAGGGCGTGATATGCGACAGATATTGCTGACCAGTTCTTGCACAGCCAATGGCCAAGGTTGCATTCTTTTATTGCGTGATATTACTGAAAAAAATCGTCTGCAGCAGGTGCAAAGAGAGTTTATTGCCAGCGCTTCCCATGAATTGCGTACCCCAATCAGTATCATCCGTTTGAATGCAGAAACTTTGATGGATGGCAACAACGAGCCGGAAGAGGTAAATTTTTTGGTGGAGGCCATCTATCGCCAATCGCTGCGCATGTCGCAACTGATTGCGCATCTGTTGGATCTCTCTCGTTTGGAATCAGGAAGTTATCCTCTTCGTTGCCAGGAGTTTTTTTTGTTGCCACTCAGCAAACAGGTCAGTGAATCATTGCACCATTGGATGGAAAGCCGGGAGATCGTGCTAAGCAATCAAATTGGGGCCGATGTCACCCTTTTTGCCGATCCCTCTGCTGTCGAACAGGTTTTGCTCAATCTGGTGGCCAATGCCATTCGCTATACACCTATGCGGAGCCAAATTATTTTGCGCAGCAGGCCACATCCTGATCATGACAAGAGCATGATCATCGCTGTGGAGGATAATGGCGAAGGGATTGCCGAAGAGCATCATCGGCAACTGTTCAACCGTTTTTATCGTGTGGATCCTGGGCGTTCACGGGAGATGGGGGGGAGTGGTCTGGGTTTGGCGATTGTCAGACAGTTGGTGGAGGCGATGGGGGGGGAAGTGGGATTGTCTGCTGTGCAACCCAGTGGATGCTGTTTTTGGTTTACACTACCGGTTTGTCCGGCATGATGGTTCTTTTGTCGCATGATGTGAGGTTGATAAACTGTGTAGAGCTTGTGCATAACACATGACTTTCATTCGCAATCTTTTCTTTCAGTAGGCAGGAGTATGCCATGATGCAAAAGGTATTGATCATCAATTGCCACCAACCCTATCCAGTCTCTCCTGGGCAATTGAATGCCTCTTTGGTGAGCAGAATGCAGCAGCAGTTACAAAATAGTGGCTATGAGGTTGCCTTGACTATTGTTAATGAAGGCTATCAGATTGCCAAAGAGGTGGAAAAGCATCTTTGGGCCGATGTGATCATTATCCAAACTCCTGTTTATTGGATGGGTTTGCCTTGGATCGGGAAAAAATATATCGATGAAATTTTTTCGGCAGGGGCGGCAGTAGGATTTTTTTACAGTGATGGACGCAGCTCCCAGGATCCCAAACGCAACTATGGAATGGGAGGAGGGATGGCGCCACGACGTTATATGCTTTCGCTCACCTATAATGCCCCGGCAGAAGCCTTTGGCAATCCCGAGGAGCCCTTCATGGCTGGCAAGGGTGTGGATGACATGTTTTTACCATTGCATCTGAGTTTTCGTTTTCTCGGCATGCAGGCTTTGCCCACTTTCGCCTGTCATGATGTGCACAAGGCTCCAGAAATAGCAGCCGATTTTGCTCGATTGGAAGCCCATTTGCGTGCGCACTTTCCTGCAGTATAAGCAATTGACTCCATACTTTCTGCACACAGCAGCCATTTTATAAAAACATTCCAGCTTGTCGATGTCGTTGATCCAAACGTAAGCCGTGGCTGCGGGCCAGAGCCACGGCCTCTTTATATTCTGCAACCGTCAGCGGTCGGTTCAACTGGGGGATCCGTTCGGCGTGATAACAGGGATGATATTGCCCCATGATGTTCACATAGGTGTGCGGCGAGATCTCCTCGGCCAGAAAGCGCACTGTCTCTGCTGTCCCAGCCAAACCGTTCGGCAAGACCAAATGACGCACCAGCAAACCGCGTTGGGCAACCCCTCGTGCATCCATCTGCAGATCTCCTACCTGCCGGTGCATCTCTTTGACCGCTGCACGATTGTGGGTGGGATAATCCTTGATCCGGCTCAAACGTTCAGCAATGGCGGCATCGCTGTATTTCATATCCGGCATGTAGATGTCGATTATTCCCTCCAACAGTGCCAGCGCTGTCAGGGAATCATAGCCGCCGCTGTTGTAAACCAAAGGCAGGCTGAAGCCCAACGGAATGGCTTCGAGCAGTGCGGCGAGAATAGCCGGAAGCACATGGGTTGGGCTGACAAAATTGATATTGTGACAGCCCTGCTCCTGCAACTGCAGCATCTGCCGCGCCAAAAGATAGGGAGCGAGTTCGCTTCCTTCACCGCCATGACTGAGTGACCAGTTTTGACAATATTGACAATGCAGATTGCACCCACTGAAAAAGATGGTGCCAGAGCCATGTGTGCCACGCAAAGGCTCCTCTTCACCAAAATGGGCATGTGCACTGGCCACTCGCGCATAAATCCCGGTATGGCAACTGGCTCCACGCTCGCCTTTGTGGCGATCCACCGCACAGCATCGGGGACATAAATCACAATGACGGGCTCTCTGTTCAGCTTCAGTAACTCTTCTGGCCAATTGGCCAGAGTGATAGAGAGCCAAATAAGAGGGGATCATGCGCTGGGAGCCTTCTCAGAGGCTTTTCTTCCTCTACGGATGCGGTGATAGGCAAAAAAATTAATGACAAACACCACAATGCCAATCACCGGAAAGCCCCAAGAGGGAAATCCACCAGGAAACCACAGGGCTGGATAGATGATGGGCAAAAGATAGAGATCAACAAAACTCCAACCTTGCCCATTTTCTAAAGCCAACTGGCGGAAATGGTTTTCCACATAAGTCAGTGGACAGTTCCAGCCGATCAATTCAATCGCTACTCCCCAGGTGACGGCAGGCAGATGCCACCAGAGAAGCACAGGATAGCGGGCAACGAGTGCTGAACCAAACAGAACAAAGAGAACAAAACTGATATGAAAGAGAGCTGTACAATCCGCAAACAGGCGGTAGAGCATACCCATAGGAGAGGAAAAATGAGGTGTGTGAGGAGTTGGCTGGGCCGCCAGGATTCGAACCTGGGGATACCGGAATCAAAATCCGGGGCCTTACCGCTTGGCGACGGCCCATCCGTTCGCTACAGCCCCCTTTATAGCAGATTCCCAAGCAGAGGAAAAGGGGTGTTGATTAAAGGTCACTCCAGGAAAAATCTGCCAGTCGGGATGGCGAGTGCGTAAGCTGCGTGCAGCCTCTTTTGCCTCCTCAAGTTGGCGAAAGATGCCAAAAAATGCGCTGCCACTGCCAGACATCAGTGCCGCAAGCGCACCGTGGCGGCGCAAGGCAGCATCCAATAAGGCAATCTCCGGTTGCAGCTTAATTGCAGTTGCCTGCAGATCATTGTGCAGTTGCTGCACAAGAGCCTCCTTCGCAGTGGGGATAGCAAGGGGGGGAGTGTTATACGCCTCTCCGGCAGCACGTTCGCTATGCCATTGCCGGAATACCTGTGCCGTGGAGAGCGTACAGCCGGGATAGATCAACAGCAGTGGCAGTTGCGGGAGCGAGGGCAGAAAAGTCAGTTGCTCCCCGATCCCTTCGGCCAAAGCGGTGGTCTGCCCAAGGAAAAAGGGTACATCCGCTCCCAACTGGACACCCAATGCCAACAACTGTTCCTGTGACCAATGCAGTTGCCAGAGCTGGTTCAAGGCGAGCAGGGTCAGGGCAGCATCCGAGGAGCCGCCACCCAATCCTGCACCGTGTGGAATGGCTTTGTGCAAGTGGATATGAACTCCGGAGCGGATGCCACTCTCTTGCTGCAGACGCCAGGCGGCCTGCCAAACCAGATTATCGTGAGCATGATCGGTAACCGAAGGTTCGCAGCGCAAGGTGATAGCTGATTGGTCGGCTGTAAAGGTCAGATGGTCATAGAGAGGGAAAAAGCTCATCACACTCCACAGCCGATGATACCCATCCTCCCGGCGGCCCACAATGCGCAGTCCCAGGTTGACTTTGGCTGGTGCGGTAAAAGTGCAGGGAGGAAACAGCATCTATCTCTCTTGCCAAGGATGTTCGACAGTAAAATCGGGATAGCGTGCACGCAGGGTAAAGGTATCTGCTGCAAAGGGTTGTGCTATTATTTGCCACTGCCGCGAGCGAAACTGAATGTGCGTATCAGCAGGCTGCAGATCGATTGCAATCTGTTGCGGCAAAGGGGGTACAGAGCTCTCTTCTTCTGTGGACCATTGATAAACAACCCGGTAGCGCCCCTCGCGGGTCTCTCCCTGGCGTTCCCGAACCAATCCACTCCGGGGATCGAGCAGCAGGCTCTCTCCTTGTTTGGTTAACCATCCCCCTGCCACATCGGGGTCTACTCCTTGCAGTGGGGCAGCCATGGCCAGCAAGGAGTGCAATAAATCTTCCGGTGGCAAGGCAATACCCAACAAATAGTGGAGACCTTCGGCAGTGGCAGGAACCACCGTGATCTGTTGTTTGTCTGCATCGACCAGTTCAATCTGCTCTGCTGTAACGGCGATAACGCCGGCAATATTTTGCATAAAGCCAAAGAGAGTGACCTTGGCTTTCTCTGTGCCTGTGCCCTGCAACTCTGCACGCAGACGACGATTGGCCTTTTCAGAGCGAATTTCCAATATGCCAAGGGATTGCCATTGGCGCAAAAGTTGTTGCCGTTGTTGTTGATCTGTTTGGTAACGTTGTGCAACAAGATGCGGGGCGACAGCCAGGGTTTGCAGAACAGGAGGAGGGTGAGGTGTGCAACCTGTGAGCAGCCCCAACAGCAATAAGCCGCTGATACAAAACAATCGACAAGTCAACGAGCGGCTCTCCTTACGGCTGTTTCTGGTGGCATTGCGCATCAAGGAGTGGTGGAAGAGGCATTTGCTGAAACCTTTTTCAGCAAGCGTTCGTTGCCCGGATCCAGTTCCAATGCCTTTTTCCAGACATTGTTGGCCTCTTCCATTTTGCCCAAAGCATGCAGAACATCACCGAGATGTTCGGTGATAGTGGCATCTTTTGGTTCCAGGCGTACAGCCTCGCGCATGCGCAGCAGAGACTCCTCCAGGCGATTCAAGCGAAACAGAGCCCAACCCACACTATCAGTGATAAATCCGTCACCTGGGGACAAGGCCAAAGCTTTTTCCAACAGCTTGAGTGCCTCTTCGAGACGTTCATTGCGTTCGGTCCAGGTATAACCAAGATAGTTCAAGGCATTGGCATCATTGGGATTGAGTTTCAGATGATGCAAGAGATCCTGTTCTGCTTCCGACCAGCGGTTGAGTTTATCCAGGGCAATGGCCCGGCTGAAACGCAAGCGGTTATGATCCGGATCAATGGCCAACCCTTGCGTGGTTACATCATAGACCTCTGTATATTTTTCATCCTGCATCAGCAAGACGCTGAGAGCGACCAGCAGAGTAACCCGTACTTTGGGATCGGCTGGTGAGTTGTTGTTCAATTTATCGGCAGCTTTTTTATTGCTGATGGGGTAGGCCGCCAAAAGGGAGCGCAGACGATTGACTCCTGCTTCCCGGCGACCGCTTTCGGCCTCCAATAAAGAGAGGCGCAGTTGGGCATCAGAATAAAAGGGCTCAGTCGGTTGAATCCGGTTATAGGTCTCTTCTGCTTCCGTAAAACGATCCAATGATTCCAAAACCTGCCCCAAATAATAGGCGACTCGTCCATCGTCGGAGCGGGTTGCCTCTGCCAGACGCAACTCTTGCAACGCCTCTTCAAAGCGACGTTGGCTCAAGAGGATCAAGGCCGAGGTCAGACGTGCCGGAATACTGTCTGGAGCCATCTGACTGATGGCTTGAAATTCATTCAGTGCCGCCTCTTGATCATCCTGATTGAGCAGCAGGCGTCCCATGCGACTGTGGATCTCTTTGCTGTCGGGATGGCTGTTCAAAAAGGAGCGATAGACCGCCTCAGCCTCTTTAGGGCGTTTCAACTCTTGCAAGGCAGCCCCTAAAGCCAGCACAGTTTCCAGTTTGTCGGGATCAAGTTGATGGGCTTTGCGAAAGTGGAGGACAGCCTTTTCTTGATCGGGAATGTTGGCATAGGCACGTCCCAAAGCCAAATGGGCTTTCCATGCCTGCGAGGATTTGTTGAACAGGGGAGTAAGACTCTTTTTTGCCAACTCAATCTGATTGGTTCGTCCGTAGAGTTGTGCCAATTGCAGGCGCGCTGTCATTTGATCTGGATTGATCTTCAAGATCTCTTCATATTGCAGGGCTGCTTTGTCATACATTTTGGTGGCGGTGAGCAGGCCAGCCAAAAGTTGACGTGATTTTTCATCTTTGCCATCCAACGCAATGGCCTCTTCGGCATAATGGATGGCTTTGGGCAGATCACCGCGTTGGGTAGCCAGATGGGCAACCATGACCCGGGTTTCTGCCGAGGTGGGATCAGCTTTGGCCACTTCGGTCAAGGCCCGTTCGGCATCATGCCAGTTGCGTTCGCGCAATAAAAATTGGCCCAGCAGATAATAATAGTAGGCGCGACCTTCACGCACTTCGACGCTGAAGGGATCATTGTGTTGCTGATGCGGCATACTGGGCGCCACAGCACGCAACACCTGCTCCTGGCCCGTCCCAGAAGAGCTGTCACTATTGTCGACCGCATCGTTTCGGCCAGGGGCAAAGCAGCCGCCCAATAGGGCTGCAATCAGCGACAATAAAACTCCCGCTGTTACCCAGACGCGGACCCAACGTTTCGAGAACCACTCATTGAAGTTCATATAATTCCACACTCGCTTCGCCAACAGCGATGACAGATTTGAATTAATGCAGGATAGACGATTTTTGAAGAAAAGTCACGTCGTCGTGCTGGTGTCAGCCGATTGAATTTGTTGAATCAGACTTTTGATGTCGAGTTTGTACATGCGCGCCACATCATGCAAAGTATCGACCTGTGAGGCCATACATTCAGAACATTCGATCCCTTTTTCCCAAAGGATACGCGCCAACTGCGGAAATTCTTGCACCAACTGAGCCATGCTCTTGGTTGGGTCAATCTCCCCTGTCATTGTCCTCTCCAGCAGCAAACAGATTCATCAACAGCCACGCCCATGCCTTGCCTGGATCATAATCACCAATGCGTTAAGCATAGTCTTGACGAGCACCGCTCTACAAGGATAAGATAGCGCGTTTTTAGTGAATCATCCAGCACAATCATCCCTGATTAGTAAAAAGGAACCCATTATATGGCCAAGAAAGCGACCCTTGGCGGCAAGCCCCCGCAAACTGGAAAAAATGTCTCTCACTCGCATCGCCGTACCAGTCACCAATGGCTGGTTAACATGCAGGAGCGTTCGCTGTATAGCGCAACTTTAGGAACCTTTGTGCGCTTGTCGTTGCCCTCCTGTGTCCTGCGTACCATCGACCATGTCGGTGGTCTGGACATCTATTTGCTGACCTGTCCTCCTGATCAGTTGGAACGCCCCGTGCGCCAACTGCAAAAATTGATCGGTCAACGGCAAGCTGCTGCTGCCAACGCCTGATTGATTGTGATTCGGTTTTCTGCCCCGTTGGTGTTGCGCAAGGCAGCCACTGGGGGCAGAATCCTTATCAAGGAGATCCCTCTGTAACAGCATGGATGGAGGGATCTCCTTGTGGGTAGAGTGGTCAAGAGAGGCCCAGAAAATAACGGATCATCTCGGTGCCGGGATTGAATTGCCGTGACCCGGTTTGCAACAACCGCTCATCATAGGCCGTATTGCTGTCTGCCTCAATTCCCGTGCCAAACATGGCAAAAGGTACCGGATCAGAGTTGTGGGTGCGCGTGGCAACCGGAGTAGGATGGTCCGGCAAGGCAACCGCCCGAAAATCTCCCCGCTCGGCCAAGCTCTGCAACACCGGACCAATCAGACGTTGATCATAATCTTCAATTGCCTGAATCTTATAATCCAAGCGTCCCGCATGGCCCGCTTCGTCGGGAGATTCGACATGCACAAAAAGAATGTCATGACGAGTCAGACCATCCAGACAGGCCCGTGCCTTGCCTTCATAATCGGTATCAATCCAGCCCGTTGCACCGGGAACATGAATCACTTCAAAACCGATATGGGTGCCAATGCCGCGCATCAGATCGACCGCCGAAATCATCCCCCCGGAGAGGCCAAAACGCTCCCGAAAAGGTTGCAACAACGGTTTGGTGCCATGTCCCCATAACCAGATACTGGTAGCCGGTTTTTCCCCGCGCTGGCGTCGCGCCTCGTTGACAGGATGATCGGCCAACAACGGCCAGGAGGCCCGCATCAAAGCCGCAATCGGTTCGGCATCCTCACCATGTGGCAAATGAGCAAAAATCTCTTTGCCCGTAATATCATGCGGAGGTACAGAGCTGACCTTTTGCCGTCCATTGCGCCAGACCAGCAAATGACGGTAACTGACCCCGGGATAAAATTGAAACTCTTCACTGCCCAATTGGTCGTTGATATGGCGAATCAACTCTGCCGCCATCTCGGTCGAAATATGACCCGCAGAAAAATCATCCATAATCCGATTGTCCTCAGCGAGGGTCACCAGATTACAGCGAAACGCCACATCCTGCTCTCCCAAGACCACTCCCATGGCCGCTGCTTCCAAAGGGCTGCGGCCAGTATAACTCTGCGTGACATCATATCCCAATACACCCAGATTGGCGATGTCACTGCCCGGATAATAACCGGCTGGTGTATTCAACGACCAACCGCCGATCCCTTCCCGGACCATGCGGTCCAGATTGGGGGTACGGGCAACCATCAAGGGTGTGCGACCATCCAGCTCAGCCATGGGTCGATCACTCATTCCGTCGCCCAAAAAAATTACATACTTCATTATCTTCTCCATCCATGCCTTCGTCAGTACCCGGCGAGTCGGGGGGATTGCTTGCCACCAGCCGACTGCCGGGCGCGACGCTTGCCTGTGCGGGGTTGCTATTTGCGCAGCAGATCTTTTACCACTTCGCGCTCGCTGCGCAACTCGTCCAGAACAAAGTTAAAACGCTCATGTGCCCATGGGGTGAAGGTCAACCCTTCCACGACCTCTTTCGTGCCATCCACCAGGGTGCGCATCGGATACCCAAAAATCAGACCGGGATCAACCCCATAAGTTCCTTCTGAACGAATGGCTGCCGAGTAGCAGTCACCTGCCGGTGTGGCATGGATCAAGGAGGAGACATGATCCAGAATGGCAGCGGCGGCTGATGCCGCGCTGGAGAGACCGCGCGCCTTGATGATGACCGCTCCCCGTTCCTGTACTGATTTGACAAAGGTATCCCTTAACCATGTCAAATCATTGATCACCTCTATGGCCGGATGGTGATTGATGCGGGCATTTTCAAAATCGGGATATTGATTGTTGGAATGGTTACCCCACACCACCATATTGGTAATTGCAGAGACCGATACCTCTGCTTTTTTTGCCAAGGCAGCAGAGGCGCGATTTTGATCCAGACGCATCATCGCCGAAAAACGATCTGCCGGCACATCACTGTTGTTCATGGCAATCAGACAGTTGGTATTGCAGGGATTACCTACCACCATCACCCGCACGTCATCTGCTGCTTTATTGAGGGCCTGTCCTTGTCCCACAAAAATCGGACCATTGACACGAATCAGGTCCGCCCGTTCCATACCCGGACCACGCGGACGGGAACCCACCAACAACGCCCAGTTGATGCCATCAAATGCCACATCTGCTTGATCAGAAATATCAATTCCAGCCAGGCTCGGAAAGGCGCAATCTTCCAGTTCCATCACCACACCGGTCAAAGCGGTCATCGCCTGGGGAATTTCCAGCAAGCTTAAATGCACCTGTTGTTCCTTGCCAAATAGTTGGCCGGAGGCAATGCGAAACAAAAGATTGTAGGCAATTTGGCCGGCAGCACCGGAGACCGCAACACGAATCGGTTTGGACATAATTTTCTCCCAGGCATGAAGATGGATGAGCAAAAGAAAATCATTTATATTTGAAAAGATAAAACTGCTTATTGTTTTCGCAACCTTGCAGGGAAAAGCTCTCCCTTGCACTTGCAGGATGACCTACCTGCAGGAAATTGGCAAGTGCTCTCCTCCTTTCCGAGGGCAAGTTATGTGGAAAGTGTCTGCTCTGAATCGACCAGTGTTGGTGCGCGAAAAGGGTTAAAAGGGACGCCTGGTTAAATTGCCCAAACCGCCGCGCATCATCCCTTTTTGTCCAATGCGCCCCAATCGTTTCATCAGGGTTTGCGCTTGTACAAACTGTTTGAGCAGTTGATTGACATCCTGCACCGTGGTGCCGGATCCTTTGGCAATCCGTTTTTTGCGTGAGGCATTGAGAATCATATGCTTGCGTCGTTCCTGCAGCGTCATGGAAAGAATGATCGCCTCGGTCTTTTTCATCTGTGCTTCGCCTGCCGAAAGATCCTGACCTTTGATGGCCTGTTTGACCCCTGGAATCATATTGACCAGATCAGAGATGGAACCCATCTTTTTGACTTGGCTCATCTGGGCCAAAAAATCTTCCAGAGTGAAAGAGGAGTGTTGCAATTTTTGCTGCAGTTTGGCTGTTTCGGCCAGATCCACCTTGGCCATGGCAGTTTCCACCAGGGTCAAGACATCACCCATGCCCAGAATGCGTGAGGCCAACCGTTCGGGATGAAATGCCTCCAGTTTGTCGAGAGCCTCGCCAGTTCCCAAAAATTTGATCGGTTTGCCGGTCACCTGGCGGATGGAAAGTGCTGCGCCCCCACGGGCGTCTCCATCTGTTTTGGTTAGAACAATGCCGGTAATATCCAATTGTTCATTAAAACTGCGTGAGACTGTCACCGCATCCTGACCGGTCATGGCATCGGCGACCAGCAATATTTCTACCGGATCAATATGTTTCTGGACGGTTTGCAACTCTTGCATCAACTCTTCATTGATATGCAAACGACCGGCGGTATCCAAAAAGAGCACATCATAGCCACCATTGCGTGCCATATCCAAAGCGCGCAGGGCAATGGCCAGCGGTTTTTCACCGGCCACAATCGGCAGGGTGGCCACATTGACCTGGTTGCCCACCGTTGCCAGTTGCTCCATGGCCGCAGGGCGGTAGACATCCAAAGAGGCCAACAGACATTTTTTCCGCTCCTTCTCCCGCAACCAGGAGGCCAGTTTGGCGGTGGTGGTGGTTTTTCCCGAACCTTGCAAACCCACCATCATCACCACTGCCGGGGGCTGGGTAGCCAACTGCAAGCGGCTGTTTTTCTCCCCCATCAACTGTACCAACTCCTCATACACCACCTGAATCACCTGCTGTCCAGGGGTAAGGGAGTCCAACACCTCTCGACCAATCGCCTTTTCGCTCACCCGAGCAATGAAAGCTTTGACCACGGCCAAATTGACATCTGCCTCCAGCAAGGCCATCCGCACCTCGCGCATGGCCTCTTGAATATTGCTTTCATTCAGACTGCCACGACCGCGCAATTTTTTGAAAACTGCCTCAAAACGATCAGAAAGGGCGTCAAACATGGTCAAATTCCTAGCAAAAATACAGTGGATGACTGTTTCAACGGGGCTGAGAACCAGCAACTACAGGATGATTGAGTAGTCGCCATTCAGCAATCGAACCGTCATATAAACGCACGTGCGTAAATCCCAAATAGCGCAACAATAACCAGGTATGGGAAGCGCGATGGCCGGTTTCACAATAGGTGATGATCTCCTGTTGCGGATCCTGCAGACCCACTTGTGCCAGCAGGCGCAGCAACCTCTCTCTCTCTTGCAAACGCGGATCAAATTGGCTGTGCAAGCTGTCCATCCACTGAAAGAGACGGGCACCCGCAATATGGCCATGCGGAGGGCGGGAGGTTTGCCCCTGATACTCCTGCACCGAACGTGTATCAAGCAGGCAAACCGTTGCATCCTCTTTTGCTGCGTCTAAAACATCTCTCTCCTCCGCCTGCCATTGCGGGTTGGGAGCTGCAAAATAGAGTGTTGCCTGTCGGGGGCTCATTTGTCCGGTCATCGGTCTGTTTTCCCGATACCAGACCCCCAATCCTCCATCGAGAACCGCCAGTGCCGGATGGCCCAGAGTGGCCAGTGTCCAAAGCGCACGTGCTGCATCAGCACCTCCTGCGGTGTCATAGATCAAAACCGGATTTTCCCGGTTGATACCCAACTGACCAAAACGTTCACACAAATAGTCGCTTTCCGGTCGCATGGCCGGCACCCCATCCCGTTGGCAGACCAAATCGCCGTAAGAGAGTAACAATGCGCCAGGAATATGAAATTGCGGATAATATTTTTCACCACCAATTTGCAGAATGCGCAGCCCTTCATCTTGTAAATGTTCGGCCAACCAAGCCGTATCGACAAACAAAGAGGGAAAAGGGTTATCCGCTGGCACGGAAGTCAATGTGCTCATATCGCTCCTGTCAAATACTGGACCATCATTGGTAAATGCTTTTGTTGGTGCCCATCGCTTGCATTGTCCATCCTAGTTGCTTGGCTCATGGGGGGCGGGGTTGGGTAGGGAGGTCTGAATCTGCAAAAACTCCGGTAGATGCAGCAAAAAGAGGTCAACCAATGTGGGATCAAAAAGTGTTGCACGATTCTGGGTGATAAAATCAATGATCGTATTGATTTTCCATGATTTTTCATAATGACGATCATGTGAAAGTGTATCAAAAACATCGACCAATGAGGTGATGCGGGCAAAAATGGGAATCTCTTCACCAGCCAAGCCATTGGGATAACCTTTGCCATCCCACTGTTCATGGTGCATTCCGGCGATGATGGCGCCTGCTTGCAAGACCCGTTGTTTGTTGTTTTTGAGCAGACGTGCTCCCACATCGGTGTGCGCCTGCATAATGGCCCACTCCTCTGGAGAGAGGCGACCCGGCTTGGTCAGGATGGTGTCAGGAATGGCAATCTTACCCAAATCGTGCAGGGGTGCTGCCAACCAGATCAGCTCCGCCTCTTCATCAGACAACCCTGCCAGTCTGGCCAATAAACGAGCCGACTCCGCCACCCGGCGTAAATGAAACTCTGCTTGCTGGGAGTGTGAATCAACCGCCGCCCCCAGGGAAAAGGTCAGCTCTTGTTGCGTCTCCAGCATCTCCTGATTGGCATAGGCATTATCGAATGCCAAAGAGACATTGTTGGAAAATATGGCTATCAGCTTTTTATCCAGGGCATTGAGCGGTTTGCTTCCTTGCAAAAAGAGCAGATTCAACGAGCCATTGCGGGTGCGAAAATAGCCCACATAGACATTTTCCTCACAAAAACTCTCTTGGCGCTGCAGGGCTCTTTCCACCAGGGCAATCACCTGCTGATTGGAGGTTTCTTGAACGGTTTTGCCTATCAACTCTTCATAGAGTCCGGTTCCCGCATAAAGAGTCAGGCTTTCATTGTTGTCTGTGGCAGCAAAACCAGCCGGATGCACATACAATGCTCCCTCTTCCAGTTCCAGCAGAGCCACCAGTTGAATCAAAATACCGGTGGCCAATTTTTTTAACGACTGCATTTCAAACAGACTTTGTGTGGCGAGAATAATCTTTTCCAGACCGCGACGATTCTCCTCAATAATTTTCAAGTCGCGATAGGCGCGCAACGATGCGGTCACGGCTGTCATCAATTTTTGCGAGGTCAGTTCGGTTTTTTCTTTGTAATCATTGATGTCATAACTGGTAATCACCTTTTGTTCCGGAGCGCGGCCCGGTTGACCAGTACGCAGAATGATGCGGACAAAGCGATTGCCCAAGCGGTTACGGATATAATCGACCGCTTCCAAACCAGCCTCTTCCCGCTCCATCACCACATCCAGTAACAATACTGCGGTGTCGGGATTTTCTTCCATCAGCCGTTTGGCTTCCTGTCCGGAGTGGCCGAAGAGAAATTCCAATCTTCGTCCCTCGAACTGATAATCTCGCAACACCATATGCGTCAGTGAATGGACATCATTATCGTCGTCGATGACCATCACTTTCCACGGCAGATGTGCGGCCGCATCCTCTTGTTCGGCGGCAGGGTCATTCACAAATACCAGTCGATCTTGATCCGTTGTCATCTAACCCTCACATAGGCTTGCAGAAGGGAAATGAAGTTCATGACGGCTTTCCTGGCCGGGGCTCTTCTTGCTTGTCATCTAACCCTCACTGCGACTTTCGGAAGGGATATGAATTTCATAACGGGTTCCCTGGCCGGGGCTGCTGCTGCATTGAATGGATCCCTTCAGCACCTGGGTCACCAGATTATAGACAATGTGCATCCCCAGGCCTGTCCCTCCGCGATGGCGCGCGGTAGTAAAAAAAGGCTCAAAGAGGCGGGCACGATCCGCCTCTTTCATGCCGCAGCCATTATCGGAATAACAGAACAATATGTCACCCTCTGTTACCACTACTTCGACAATTATTTTTCCCTCCTCTTCGGGAAGGAAGGCATGTTGCAAAGAGTTGACCAGTAGATTGGTGATGATTTGGGAAAACACACCAGGAAAGCTGTTTATTTCCAAATGCTCCGGGCAGAGCACTTCCACTTGGATGTGGGTGTGTTTCAAACGGGGACGCAAGCTGAGCAATACATGATGGATATAGTCATGCAAAGCAAACAGACGCCGCTCTTCACTGGTACGATCGACCGCAACCAGTTTGAAACTGCGAATCAACTCTGCCGCACGCGCCAAATTTTGCGAAATCATCTCCGTCGATTCACTGAGATCACGGAAAAAATTTTCCAAATCCGATTTGCGCAAATTGCCTTGCTCAAACAATTGACGGCACTCTCGACCACGTTGTTCGAGAAAGGAGGCTGCCGTGAAGCCGGTCCCCACTGGCGTATTGATTTCATGGGCGACTCCTGCGACCAGGCTGCCCAACGAGGCCATCTTTTCCGCTTCCATCAACTGGGTTTGCGTGCGTTTGATCATGATCAGCGATTGTTCCAACGCCTCATTGTTTTGTTGCAACTCCAGTTGCCGGGCAGCCTCCTTGATGCGCGACTTGGCAATTTTATTGGTCATCCAATAAAACTGCTCGGCCATCACCAGCAACTGGTCTCCAGATGCCACCTTTTTTCGTTTGAGACCCAGTCGGTCAATGGCTGTTCCCAACATGCGTTCTGTAAAATCTTGGATTCTCTTGGCAATAAAAAAAACCAAGAGCAAAAATATGGCCGCAATAAATAAATAGCCAATGGTGCGTTGGTGTCGTTCGGCACGGACAATTTGTTCACTGGCGGCAGCCAAAGCGGACAACGGTTCCAAGGTGGCAAAATGGATGGGAACATCGATGGCAAAGCTGTAATCCAGGAATTTTTTACCAAAAATGGAATAATTTTTAGCGAGTTGCTCAAGTGGCATCCCTTTGCTGATCACATCCGGCTGCGTCGAGGCAATCACCTGGTTGCTCTCTCCGTGGATGAAGGCGACAGCACTTTGTGTTTCCGACAGGGTACGGAACAGGGAGAGAAAATCATGATTCAATGGCGCATAAAAGACCAACAGCGCCTTGGGTTCGCTGAGCGGATTGCTGCCATTTATTCCAGACAGGGTCAATAAAAAGATCTCACCCTGGTTGTCACTGGCAATATGGGTATAGTCTTCAGAGCGCAACAGACGGGATAGCGTTGTCGCCAATTCTGTTTCTGATAACGGTGCCAATCCCTCATCACGAACAAACTGTTCGCGCAGTCCCCCTTTGGCATCCAGCAGGAGAATATAGGGGGCCGCCACCCAACCACGCATCACTGAGCGTGGCGGTAACCAGGGGGGACGATTTTCGTGATTCCAGTGTTTTATTTGTTGGGGAGCGCTTTGCCACTCTGCATTTTTTTCATCCACATAGCGCACAAAAGGGGTCAATTGCGCCAGTAAACGGACCGCCTGCTCTTGTTGGCGGATATAATCATCAAAAATTAATCGATCTTTTTCTGCTTGTTGTTGCAACTCTTCCAGCATCTTTTCATGAAACAACTCACGAATGCGTGCCGATTGCCACCAATCCAAGGTTCCCCAAAAAAATATTCCCAACAGCACAGTGAGTACCAACGCTTTGCTGGTCAACGGTGTATGACGCCAGACTCTTCTCCACAGCAGCCGAAAACCAGTCAATTCTTGTGGCATCATGGCTCCCCGATCAACTCATTTCCTCTGAATTGCCAACCTTTTTTGCGCAATTCAGTGGCGGGAACCAAACGCAAAGAGGGATCCACGCGACCGGCATTGGCCATTAGATATTCGACCAGTTGTTGTGCTTTGCCATTTGCCAGATGCTCGGCACTCCACGTGGAAACATTATAGACCCAATAAAAGGGATAACGCCCCTCTTTCAGAGTGTTGGTATCTGTTGGATCCTGCCCATCAATGGCAATCGCCCTGACTTTGTTATTGAAGCGCGGATCGTTCAATAACTGCCAGTTTTCCAAATACCCAATCGTGCCAGGATGTTTGGCTACCGTGGTAACCATATCCAAAATGGTTCCCACCTCATTGATGCGTGAGCCAAACTGCTCTTCATTATCCAGAATCAACCGCCAGTGACCGGGGCGAATTTTACAATGCAAGCGGGTGACTGGGCGCACCAGCAACTCTTTCGGATAGTGTTTGCCAATATTTTCCAAATGTGACCAACGACTGATTTTGCCGCGATAAATATCACGGACCTCTGTTGCTGTAAGCTGTTGCAGCGGATCTTTGTCATGGACCAGAATTGCCAAAGGAGAAATACCGATGGTATGCCATTGCAAACCGGGCAGACGATCCACCTTGGCCGCCGGACAACAGGAACCGCCAATATCTACCTCCTTGCGATTGATTCCTTCAGCCGCCGGACCGCAGGTTCCCTCTCGTACCGAGACATTGATTCGCTGATTGCGCGCAAACTCCTGTATCAGTGGCAGCAATCCCGGATAAATATTTTGATCCAGCAATAAAACAACCTCTGCTCCTAGATCCTGTTCCCGATAACGGATCGGCTGTTTTTGCCACTCTTCTGATTTTTCAAGAACCTCATCGGGATGGGAAAAGGCAGGACCACGCAAGGTGGTCGGTACAATATGTTCCGCATGCAGCTCCTTCTGCCAGAGACATACAGCCAGAATGAGCAGGAGGAAACTTAGCCAACCATTTATGCTTGAATTTGTTTTATACCGTTTCATTGATGTGACTTCCCTTCCACCCAGGCTCTGACCAGGCGCTGCGACTCTGCCAACTGATTTCTGGTCAGACGATGTCCTAAACGCTCCCGCTCTTTGACGGCAGCACGATAGCCACTCCTGGCCGAAAGAGTATACCAGGCGTGTGCCGCAGCAGGATCCTTGCCCGATGCAATTCCTTCTTCCAACACCATACCCAGATTATGTTGTGCCTCGGCATGACCCTGTTCTGCTGCCAAACGATACCAATATTCCGCCTGTTGCGGATCCTGCTCGATGCCATCGCCATACGCATAGAGTGTACCCAGATGGTTTTGTGCCTCGGCATATCCCTGTTCGGCGGCCATTTGAAACCAGAGTACCGCCTCGGCGCTATCACTGGCCACCCCTCGACCATCACGATAGAGAATACCTAACAGATTTTGTGCCTGTGGATCGTTGCGACTCACCGCCTTGCGCAACCACTGCACCGCTTCACCGGCATTGCTGGCGATACCCTCCCCACTCAGCAGGCGCTGCGCCAACTCTATCTGGGCTGCCAATTCACCTTGGCGTGCAGCCTGCCGACACAATTTTTGGGCCTGCAGCTCATCCTGTTTGACTCCTAAACCTTGCCAAAAGAGCCGGCTCAAATGGTAGCCCGCTTCTGCACACCCTGCCTCTGCGGCTTGCCGATAATAGCGCACAGCCTCCGGCCAGCTTTGTGTCACGCCATTGCCGGTCGCATAACAGTGAGCCAACTGCACCATAGCCAAATGGTGTCCCTGCTCTGCCGCTTTGCGATACAAGGAGAGCGCCTCTTTGTGGTCCTGGGTGACTATCCGACCCGCCTCATACCACTGCCCCAACTGATATTGCGCCCCTTTATGTCCCTGCGCGGCTGCCCGGCGAAACCAAAGCAGCGCCTCTTTATCCTCCTGTCTGACACCATGACCATGGACATGACACTGGCCCAGGTTATATTGCGCAATGGCATGACCCTGTTCAGCAGCCAAACGAAACCAGTGGGCAGCTTGCGCATCATCCCGTTCCACACCTTTGCCGCTGCGGTAGAGATTGCCTAAATTATTTTGGGCGTTGGCATGCCCTTGTTCTGCAGCCGCACGATACCATCTGTATGCCTCCAGTGCATTCTGCTCGACCCCTTCTCCTTCCGCATAGCGGGCGGCCAAGGCCGCTTGGGCGCCCGCATGACCCGCCTCTGCAGCCAGTCGATACCAATGCAGCGCTTGCGATATATCGACAGCGATACCCTGACCTTTGCGATAGGCGTTGCCTAAGGCAAAACGCGCCTCGGCATGGCCTGCTTCGGCCGCTTTGCGGTACCAGCGCAAGGCGACTCGTTCGTCGCAGCCAATACCCACACCCTTGGCATAGGCATGCCCCAAATAATAGCAGGCATCGCGATCATGTTGCTCAGCAGCCTTGTAAAACCAAAAGACCGCCTCGGCATCATTGCGCTCGATACCTTCCCCTTGTGTATACAGTAAACCCAGTTGTCGTTGCAGAGCAGCATCACCCTGTTCAGCCCCCTTGCGCAGCAGAGTCAACCGTTCACTGGCGCTGGAGAGAGTTTGCGCATGCTCGGCGCGCAGTTGTGCCAAAGCCTTGCTGGCGGCACGATGACCCTGCTGGGCCGCCTTCCCTAACCATTCGGCGGCCAGGGTAAGATTTTGCACAACTCCTTCTCCACTGCGATACATTTGTCCCAGACTGAACTGGGCATCGGCAGCACCTTGCTCTGCTGCCTGACCATACCAGAATGCTGCTTGCGCAGGATCCGGGTTGATGCCTTGACCATTGTAAAAAATGTGTCCGACAAAGAGTTGATGTTCAGGATTGCCTTGCGCTGCGGCCTGGCAATACCAGTAGAGTGCCTGTTGACCATCCGCTTCCACCTCTTCGCCATCGCTGTAGAGGTCGCCCAGCCACAGTTGTGCCTCCAGCAATCCCTGTTCGGCAGCCATTCGCGCCCAATTGCCTGCTGCTTCAGGATCAGCCTCCAGACCATTACCCTCCTGACAGGCGACAGAAAGGGCCCATTGGGCAGCAGGATCTCCTTTTCGGGCGGCATTGAACAGTTCGTGCACAGGGGGGGCAGGATTTTTGTTGCCAGACATACTCACTCCCGGATGGCCGGAAACCATTTTTAGATCATAATGGAATATATTGATTTATATCTTTTCAAAAGGGTATTGGCAAGCACAGGCAGCATGGCCAGCAGGAGCAGAAGCAGAAACAGCTCCAAAGAGAGAATATCTGCGGGATGATGGAGTTGGCTGAGGCGACTGCCTGCCTGAACATAGAGCATGGTGGCAGCCAACATGCCTATCTGACTGACCAGATAGAAGGTGCGTAGAGGGATGGGGGTCAAACCCATCAACAGGTTGACCAGAAAGGAGGGGATGATCGGCAGCAGGCGCAAGCTCAACAGGTATACGGCCCCATCACGGGCAAATCCCTCCTGTATGGGATGCAACTCTTTTCCCCAACGTGCTTGCACCCAATCGCGCAGCAGATGACGCGACAATAAAAATGCCATGGCACAGCCGATACTGGAGGCAAAAGAGACCAACAGCGTTCCCAAGGCCAAACCAAACAATGCTCCGCCAGCAAGCATCAACAGGGTTAATCCGGGCAACGATAAGGCGGTCATGCTCATATAGCTGAGAAAAAAAAGCAGTGCTGTACCGATTGGATAGAGCTGATAAAAGGCTTGCAGCTTTTGATAGAGCTCTTTCAGGTTTTCCAGGGTCAACAGATGTTGCAGCAGTCCGCCGAGCGCGAGCAGCAACAGCAACACCACCATCCCTTGCCATGAAATTTTCATCTGCCGGTCGTTCAGGCAGCCAAAGCGCCGCCACAGGAGGAGCCACAACCGGCGGTACAGGCAAAACAGTGGTTGCCGGTGACAATCGAACGATGCGCCAGTTGTTGCGGGTCATAATCGGGTTGCAGTTCTTGTGCTGGCACATTGGCAGGCCAACCCAGGGCCAAATTAAAATCGCAATCAAAGAGCGCTCCATCCCAGCGAATGGAGATCTGTTTGCGACACATCAAAGGTTCCAAGGTGGCCGGATTAAAACTGTTGCGCAACAACTGCCCATAGCGCTCTTCCTCTCCTGAGCGCCGCAGTTCCGCTTGAAAACGACCAATCGGCATATTGGTCATCGTGTACAGACGGTGAAAGTGGATGGCGTGCATCTGCCACAAGCGCTGCCGATACTCCTCTTCCAGACGTTGTTGATTGGGAGGCAGAAAGGCTTTGCCCGGATTATAGACCAGATGCAGAGGCAAGTGATCCTCGCGACCATATCCCAGTTGATTGAGTTTGTGCAGCGCTGCAATCGTCTGTTGATAGACCCCGCTGCCCCGTTGGGCATCGACATTTTCTGGCAGATAACAGGGGAGCGATGCGATAATGGTGACCTGATGGGCGCGCAGAAAGGCGGGCAGGGTAGCCATTTGCGGATCCTCTTCCATCAAGATGGCCAGGTTGCTGCGCAGTTGCACGGCCACCTGCCTGTGATGAAGATTTTCAATCAGGGTGCGCAATAGTGGATGATATTCAGGGGCTCCCCCAGTCAGATCCACCTCCCGGCAGCCACTCTTATCCACCAGGCGCAATACCCGCTCCATTACCGCCCAACTCATGCTTTCCGAGCGACGCGGCGAGGCCCCCAGATGACAATGTTGACAGGAAAGATTGCAACGCAGGCCCAAATTGAGTTGAATCACCTGCAAGCCAACAGTGGTCAACTGTTTTTGTGCCAGATAAGGACGAACGGTGTCCAGGAAGGTGCTTGCGCAGGACATGGCAACCGCCAATCATGTAGGTAGGTTTTGGCTGGAAGCTCTCCCTGGCTGGGGCTTGCCGATGCGGCAAGCCCCAGCAGCACAGGGGAAACAGGATCAATCAGGCTTTGCCGCTCTCTTCAGCGACAATCAGCCATTTGCCATGCTCTTGTTGCAAGGAGAGGCTTTTCTTGACCTTATCCTGATAGGATTTGCTCCGATAGCCTTGCACGAAGGTTGCTTTGGCATGGTTGGCATCCTGGAGTGCAATCTGCAACTGTTCGATGGTGATGCTGATTGCACCGGCTGCCTGGATGGTTTTACGACGTTGCGCTTCCCACTCTTTGCGATTGGCAAACGCGGCGGAACGAAAATCGGGGGCGTAACAGGCCAGATAACGATCCACCTTGTTGCCCGACCAGGCACTGGCCCAGGCATAGACCGATTGTTCCACCGCATCACGGGCTGCAGAGGCTGTGGCTGTTGGTAGCCGTTCCGGCAACCATTCGACAGTACCATCTTCGATATGGTAGAGGGCTCCCACCATTTTTAATTTGCCATGCTGTTCCAGATGGGTCAATTCGGCGCTGTTTTCCCGCAGATCGTGCAAGGATTGATAGACATTTTCCCGAATGGCATCGACAACCAGGGCCTCTCCACTCAGACCTTTGGCTTTGGCGCGTTCGGCAGCGGGAACAATA
>NZ_RXIU01000090.1:0-6127 GCF_004217665.1 Candidatus Magnetaquicoccus inordinatus
TTTCAAACTAAGCCGACGCGCTTTTTGCGTCGGCTTAAGCGCCTGATGGAAGCAAGCTGTGCGGATTGGCGCGCATTTTTGCGCCAATTCGCACAGCATCCCCATGGGGGTAGAGCTGGCGAGTCATCGCAAACCAGGTAGACTTGGCAAGCCAGCACGAACCTGAATAGTTACCTTCTTTGTAAGAATAATCGGAATGCTGCCGGTAATACGGGCTCGTGCCGTGGTCTGTGCCAGGAGGAGAATATCTCCTCCTGCATTCTGAACATACCTCTGTAAACAAATCACAAAAAAAACATCATCAACTGCACAAACGGATCACCTCAGCCGCAATCTTATCCAACGGCTTGACAATATCGACACCCCCATGCTTGATCGCCTCTTTGGGCATGCCAAACACAACGCAGCTTTGCTCATCCTGCGCAATATTGGTCGCTCCTGCCTGCTTCATCTCCAACATGCCACGGGCTCCATCATCGCCCATGCCCGTCATAATCACCCCAACAGCATTTTTGCCGGCATAACGCGCTGCTGAACGGAACAACACATCCACTGATGGCCGGTGCCGACTCACCAAGGGACCATCCTTTACCTCGACCAGATAACGTGCACCACTGCGTTTGAGCAACGTATGCTTATTGCCAGGCGCAATCAAAACCCGTCCGCGCACCACCGAATCCTCATTGGCCGCCTCCTTGACCGTCACCTGACAGAGCGAGTTCAAACGATTGGCAAAAGCCGAGGTAAAATGCTCTGGCATATGTTGCACAATCACCATACCTGGAGCATTGGCCGGCAACGCCTCCAGAAAGACCCGTAACGCCTCAGTCCCCCCAGTAGATGCTCCAACCACCACCACCTTTTCCGTGGTCTGAATCATGGCCTTGCTGTCCGGCGGTGGCAATACGGCATCTGCTGTCAACTTGGGCGGTACTTTATAACCAGCCTGAGTTGCCGCTGTAATACGATCATGACCTGTTGCCGTTGCACCCATTGCCGGTGCCGGTACATGCACAGGAGCTGGTGCGGCTGTTGCTGCTCCAGAAGAGGAAACCGTTGCGGAAACACGAGCCCCCTCAATCGCACGCGCTGCCTCGGCATGACGTGGCACATATCGCGATAAACGAGCCATGGCCGCCGCCTTGACCGCATCACAAATATGGATCCGCGACTCCTCCAAAAAAGATTTGGTGCCCATCTTTGGCTTGGTGATAATATCCACAGCCCCATACTCCAGCGCCTTCATCGCCGTATCTGACCCTTCTACCGTCAACGAAGAGCACATAACGACCGGAATCGGATGCTGGCTCATAATCTTTTTCAAAAAAGTCAAACCATCCATGCGAGGCATTTCCACATCCAATGTGATCACATCCGGCACAGAAGTACGCAATTTTTCAGCCGCTACAAAAGGATCCTGAGCCGCTCCAATCACCTCAATATCTTCATCCGACTGCAAAATCTGCGTCAACGTTTGCCGGACGACTGCCGAATCGTCGATGATTAAAACCTTGATTTTGGCCATGCCTGGTTATGCCCCTCCTGTCTCCTTGGTCTCCTGCATCTCCACATAACGGACCATGCGTGCCAAATCCAACAACAGGGCCACAGTACCATCGCCCAGAATGGTCGCACCGGAAAATTCATCCGAATATTGGAAACTGCCTCCCAAGTTTTTGATCACTGTCTGATGTTGGCCAACCACCGTATCCACACCAAAGCCGACTCGACGCCCATCCACATTGGCAATCACAATTTGCTCGATGATCGGACGCTCCCCATCCATGGCAAAACGCTCACGAATACGAATGAAAGGAACAATCTCCCCACGCACGTTGACAATGCGCCGTCCATGCGAGTTGGCAATATCTTTTGGTGAAAGCTCGACACACTCCTCCACTGCAGCCAAAGGCAGCACAAAATAGTCATGATTGACCCCAACCAGCAAACCTTCGATAATGGCCAAGGTCAAAGGCAGCTTTAAGGTGATAGTCGTACCCTTACCCAATTCACTTTGTACATCAATGGTACCACGCAAACTCTCGATCGATTTGCGCACCACATCCATGCCCACGCCACGCCCGGAAACGTTGGTAATTTTTTCCGCTGTCGAAAATCCGGCACCAAAGATCAACATGAATGCCTCCTGATCGGTTAACACCGCATCAGGCGACAACAAACCCTTTTCCACCGCCTTGCGCCGTAAAAGCTGGGCATCAAGACCCTTGCCATCATCCTTGACCTGAATCAACACACTGGTTCCAGAGTGCACCGCCGACAGATGAATCTGTCCGACCAGCGGTTTGCCAATCGCCTTGCGCACTTCCGGTTTTTCAATACCATGATCAATACTGTTACGGATAATGTGTACCAACGGATCATTCAGTTGATCGATCACCGTTTTATCCAACTCGGTATCGGCACCCGCAGTGGTCAATTCCATCTGCTTGCCCAACTCGGTGGAGAGATCACGTACCAGACGTTTGAATTTGTTGAAGGTAGAGCCAATAGCCAACATGCGGATACTCATGGTATTGTCGCGCAATTCGCCGGTCAAACGCTCTATCTCTTCGGCAACCAGTTGCAAATGTTGGTTGTTGAGCCGTCCGGAAATCTGATTCAGGCGGGCTTGCACCGTCACCAACTCTCCCACCAGATTGACCAGCTTATCCAGTTTGGTGGAAGGAACACGAACCACAGCATCCACCTCAGCCGCTTTTGTCTGCTGCTGTTTTTGCTCCTGCACAACCCGCTGCTCGGTCAGAGCGGCACGCACCTTGTCGGCGGAGACCACGCCCGCATTGACCAAACGATCCCCCAATGGGGTCAATGCCTTGCCGAGAGCCTCCTCATTGATATCCCCACGCTCCAGAAGAATTTCCCCCAGCTTTTTCGGTTCCGCATCCTCCTGCTCTTCCTCACGAGTCAGCAACCGTACATTCAGGGTGCAATCATCTTCCACAAAAATAAAGACATCGCGAATGGCATTCTCACCCTGGGTTGTGGTCAGAAAAATTTCCCAATGGGTATAGCAGCGTTCGGGATCCAACTCCTCCAGAGAGGGCAAGGTGTTGGTGATCGCCACCACACGGCATTGCCCCATGTCACGCAATTCATTGAGCAACAACAGAGGATTGGTTCCAGAAGAAAAAATTTCAGGTTTAGGTTCAAAACGGACCCGGTAGACATGCGGACCCTCAGCGTCGGCTTTCGGAGCGGCGGCCGCTTTTGTTTCCGTTGCTGCAGCTCCTCCCTTTTGCGGGGCCAAAGCACGTAAGCCACTGATAATCCGATTGGCATTATCCTGGTCTGCAGGTGGCCCTCCCCGTGAGGCATCAAGAATACTGCGAATTTGATCCCGCGCAGCCAAAGTCAAATCAATCAAAGCCTTGGTCACCGGTAAGGTACCGGAGCGGGCCATATCAAAAACGGTCTCCACCTCATGGGTAAATTTGGCCACTTCGTCAAATCCGAACATGGCCCCGGAACCCTTGATGGTGTGCATGGCCCGGAATACCCGACTGATCAGCTCTATATCGGTCGGCCTTTCTTCCAACTCCAGGAGGGAATCCTCCAACTCGGAAAGCAGCTCATAAGCCTCTTCCGTAAAGGCACTGGTATCAATCTCTACAGCCATGGGACCATCCTCCAATGGATTGTTCTGAGCTCTTTTCAGGAGCTTTTTCTGTTCCGCCTGACACCCCCGCAGAGGTAAAATGCGACCAACGCACTGCACCTACACTGAGGCACCCGCTCCTTTTGTCACGCAACCCCCCGCAGAAGGGGGCGCAGACAACTTTTGCGGCCACAAAACAGTTAACCAAGCACCTTTTTTATCACGCCGATCAATTGCTCCGGTTTGAATGGTTTGACAATCCATCCCGTTGCTCCGGCATCCTTGCCTTCTTGTTTACGCTCTGCTTGTGATTCGGTCGTCAACATCACGATGGGAGTAAATTTGAAAGCAGGCAGTTTACGCAACTCCCGAATCAAGGTAATCCCATCCATATTGGGCATGTTCAAATCGGTGATCACCATATCGATCGTGGCCCCGGAAACCTTGGTCAAAGCATCCTTGCCATCCACCGCTTCCACCACTTGGTAGCCCTCCCCCTTCAGAGTCAAGCCAACCATCTGCCGAACACTGGAAGAGTCATCTACGGTCATGATTGTTTTTGCCATTAATTGCTCGCTCCCGTCCAAAGTCCGATCACATCGTCATTTTCCAGACAGCCGGTAAAACCCGACTCTCTGACCACCCGATTGACGATATCTGGAACATTACCCTCACGTGTCAACTTCTTCCCTTTTTTGACCCACTCCCGATGCGCTGCACACAGCATTTGCAACGCCGTCAGATCCAGGGAAGAGACCTGATCCAGATTCAAAATCAGATGCTTCACATCTCCTCCAACTTTCAACAACGTCTCCTTCAAAGAGAGCGCATGCTGGATCGTCAAAGGCCCCGACAATATCAACGTGCCGGTAGAGCCGGTATCGTCCACTGAAAAATCAATCATTCTCTACCTCCTGGTACCCCAAAACAGGCCGACTCCTCGCTACGGGCTAGTCGAACAGGCGTTTACACAACGCACAATACCGACTTAAACAGCATTCTCTACAGCAACTGACAAAAAAAATCAACCTTCTAGATAGTAAAAACAGAACAGATTTGGTAGACGAGATGATTTTCTTTGTGTAGACTCTCGCCATGATGGGTTGGTGTAGAATCAGGGCTCTTCTGCATAATCAATGACGTGCTCAACACGGCGCGAAAACAGAGACAAGAGGGAACGGCAACATGAAAGATTTGAAAATTGCCATGAAACTGGCCATTGGCTTCGGCTTGGTCCTATTTTTGACTGTGCTGGTGGCCTGGAATGCTTGGAATGGTCTGAACGGAGTTGCCAAACGGGTGGACAATACCGGAGCAATGACCTTTCTGGATGGTCGCGTAACCGAGTTGTTGCGCGCCGAGCGCAACTTTCTGGCCAGTAAAGATTCTACCAATCGCGACAAAGGTTTGAAAGCACTGGATGAGTTGAAACAAAAAGCGACAGAGTCTCGCGAGGTGCGCTTCAAGGATCCTGCCAACAAGAAGCAAATGGATGACATCATTGCCGAAGCCGATGCCTACAGCAGCTCTTTTACCGGTTTTATCGACAGCGACAAGGTTGTTGTTACGGCCGTCAATCGTATTCGTGACGCTGCCCGTCTGGTCAAAAACGAGGTCGATGCACTGGTCGCCGGCCAATTAAGCAAGCTCAACAGCGACCTGGATGCTGTCAGTCATGGCGTAGAAGCTGCCAGGGGACAACAGGTACGCGAGCAGTTGTTGGATCGCACCCACAAACTCGACTCCGCGCAGGACATGTTCTCTGAATTTTTGACCGCCCGTTTGGGCGAAAAAGAGATAATTATTACCCGTGGCAAGGATGAAGCACAAATCAAACGTGCCAAAGAGGGTGTTGCCAAAGCGCGCAAAATCGCTGAAGAGATGCTCGGCATGTTCAAGGTACAAGCCGATCTGGAGATGATCAAGCAGGTCATCGCTGCTTTCGATGGCTACCAGAAAGAGCTGGATTTGGTGGTCAGTGGCTTTGCCAAGCAGGCGCAACTGGAAAACAGCATGATCCAAAACCGGCGCAAAGCCGATCAACTTCTGGAAATTGCGGTGCATGACCAGAAAGATAAAATGGAGCAGGAAATCCACTCTGTGGAAAATCTGGTGGCGGTAGGATCGTTGATTGCAGTTGTCCTCGGCATTGCCATCGCCTACGTGGTTGCCCGGATGATCTCTTCGGCCTTGGTGCAGGGAGTTGTATTCGCTGAAAAAGTGGCTACCGGTGATCTCACTGCAACCATCGACATTGAGCAAAAAGATGAGATTGGTCAATTGGCTGCGGCCTTGCGCGGCATGGTGGAGCGCTTGCGCAGTGTAGCCAGCGATATGCGTGATGCTGCGGATAATGTGGCCTCCGGCAGCAACCAACTCTCTGATGCTGCGCAAAGCCTCTCCCAAGGTACTACTGAACAGGCAGCCTCCATCGAAGAGACCTCTTCGGCCATGGAAGAGATGTCCTCCAATATTCAACAAAACAGCGAAAACGCCCATACCACCCAGTCA
>NZ_RXIU01000090.1:6733-13207 GCF_004217665.1 Candidatus Magnetaquicoccus inordinatus
AGCTCCTTGCCAGTTAAGCAGAAAAAGGCCATTGTTCCAGCAAAAGCTGCATTGCCTGCAGCTCCTTCAAAAAAAGGGGGAGCCGTTCTGGATATGGGAGTTGCGGACGATAGCGAGTTTGAAAAATTTTAACCACCCACAGCTCTCCTAAAGCCTGTTGACGTGCGCGCCCAAAAGGGGTGCGGTGATGAAGAGGCAAAGCCCTGAACAATGCAGCATGCAGGTGGGTGTGGCGGCGGAACGGTTCTGTAGAGAAACGACAGAGGCATTGGCAGCGAATGAGAGCAAACGATGGCAGGCTGCATGCGGATGATATGAACAAATAGGCAAAAAGAGGACGACAAGAGAATATTTGCAGTACGGCAGAAAGCCGACAATGCGGCCAACGAAACTATATCTTTGCCTGCAACCTGGTATAAGGCCATTGCACATTTGCTAATGCCTTGTCGATCAAGCCTGAACAGGAGGAGTCCTATCAATGGCGACCAGTAGTGTCACCGAAACAACGCAATTTTTGACCTTCGTACTGGCTGAGGAAGTGTTTGCCGTCGATATTGGTCGGGTAAAAGAGGTTCTTGAATATACGCAGTTGACCAAAGTGCCGCGTACCCCTAAATTTATGTGTGGTGTGATCAATCTGCGCGGCAGCGTGGTTCCGGTGATGGACATGCGCCAGAAATTCAACATGTCCCAGTCGGAACGGACTGTAAATACCTGTATTATCATTATCGAGGTCACCATCGGGGAAAACAAAACCGTACTGGGCGCCATGGCCGACTCGGTCAAAGAGGTGATGAGCCTGGATCCCGATCAAATTGATCCCCCACCAAAAATTGGTGCCAAACTGCGTACCGATTTTATCCGTGGCATGGGCAAACAAGGTGATCATTTCATCATCATCCTGGATACCGATAAGGTCTTCTCTGCAGAAGAGCTGGAACAGGCAATGGAAATGCGCGTTGGTGGGATGCCCGAAGCTGCTGCTTGATAAAAATATGCTGTTGGACTTTTAGGCTGAAACCATTTTTTGTCGATAGGAAATGCTGTGAACGACGCGACCGTACTCAACCGGGAAATTCAAGCCGAGTTTGGCAAAGGACTGGACGATATCCGCTCTGCCAGCAGCCAGATGCGCTCGCTGATTCGTGATACCGTCGTTAAACTGGATAACAGTTTTAACAGCTTGCGCCGACAAGCCGAACAACAACAAGAGCTGGTCATCGGTTTGGCCTCTGATTTGGACGAAGCCCCTACCGACAAAGAGGGAAAGAAAAAGGAGCACAGCAATTCAGCCAACATACAGGAGTTTGTCAAAGCCACCGATGCGATTTTGCGCACCTTTGTTGACCGTATCGCGCAAATCAGTCAAGAGAGCATGCGTATGGTCTATCGCATGGATGATGTGGCAGCCTATATGTTGCGCGTGCAGGAACACCTCAGCAAAATCAATACGGTGGTTGAACTGACCAAAGGTTTGGCTCTCAATGCCCGTATTGTGGCCGCTCGTGCCGGTCGCTCCGGGGAAGCCTTCACTTTTGTGGCCACCGAAATCCATCAATTGGCCTCCTCCTCCCGTCAGGTCAGCGACCAAATCAGTACCGCCGTGGAAGAGACCAATGCCAATATTCATTCGGTGCGCGATATTGTCAAAGAGATGGCCTCCAAAGATATGGGCTTTGCCATGAATGCCAAAGGGCAGGTCGATACCATGATGGCGGATATCAGCGCCATCAATCAATATCGGGCCAAGACATTGCGGCAGGTATCCGGCATTACGGAAGATATTGATGACAAAGTCGATCTGGCAGTCAGTCTGTTGCGCTTTGAAGAATCGGTAGTACCCATTCTCAAGCGGATTGAGCGCAAAATCTCTGCCTTGGAGCGCTTTGCCCGCTTGGTGGATATGGAAATGATCCTCAATGAGACGCAACCACGTCGGGAACGTTTGCTTAAATTGCAAAATGCTCTGTTGCAACAGCAGCAGTCTTTTGATTCAGCTTCGGTATAATTGTATGTTGCTTGGCGTCAGGTAAACAACGATGGATAAATTGGATCCTGTAAAACTCTCTCAAGAGATTCGTGCTGAATTACGGCGGGAACTGGCCAGTCTGCGGGCGGATGGCATGCAAATCCGTACCCAGGTGCAAGAGGCCGTCGGAAAATTAAGCGAAAGCTTTGGCATGCTGCGCGAGCTGACAGCAGAGCAGAATGAGTTGGTCTCCGGCCTGGTCTCCAGCCTCGGAAAGCAGAGCAGCAAGGAAAAAAAGGGCAATATCACCATCGGTGAATTTGTCACTGCAACCGATGCCATTTTGCAAGCCTTTGTGGAGCATATCGTGGCTGTCAGCCAGCAGAGTATGGCCATGATGTATCGCATCGACGATGTCTCTGCAGAAATGCTGCAAGTGGAAGAGTCGTTGGGTAAAATCAATGCCATCGCCGATTTGACCAAGGTGTTGGGCTTGAATGCTCGTATCGTTGCCGCACGCGAAGGACAGGCCAGTGGAGCCTTTTCTGTGGTTGCTGCCGAAGTGCGTCGTTTAGCCATCGCCTCCCGTGAAGTGAGTGGCTTGATCAGTGATGTGGTGGTGGAGACCAGCAACCATGTGGATACCGCCAAAGAGGTGGTGAAAGAGATGGCCTCCAAGGATATGAGTTTTTCCATGGAGTCCAAAAACAAGGTCGATGCCATGATGGCGCAGATCAGTGAAAATGATCGCTTGACTGCCAAATTGTTACAGCAGGTGGTGCAAATCACTGGCGAAATTCACAACAGTATCGGCATGGCGGTTCTCTCTTTGCAGTTTGAGGATATGGTGACCCAACTCACCCAGGGCATTGAGAAGAAGGTCACTGCCATGGAAAAATGGGATAATGTTTTTGATCTTGAGTTGCAATTTAATGATGCCATCCCCAGACGGGAGCGGGTTTTGCACGCCCAGCAACGTCTGCAAGAGCAAAAACAGTTGATGCAATCGACAAGTCATCGTCCTGTGCAACAGGCCAATATGGATGAAGGGGATATTGAACTCTTCTGACCATCCGGATGGAGCTCCCCCGCAGATTGTGGGTAACCAATGCTCAGATAGTGGCGTGACCTATGCTCAGATAGTGGCGTGACCTATGCGTTACGCATGTCGTGAGAAGGAAATTAATAATCTGTTTTCAGATCGTTTTGTTCATCCAGGGAGCCAAACTCCCTGGATTTTTTTATGCGAGGAAACTACAGAACAAAATCGGGGGATAGCGCCAAAAAGGCTTAAGAGGCTTTGGCTGTAACCACTGTGCGGGGCTTTGCAGAGTCGGCAATCTGCTTTAACAGCACTTCGGCAAAGCGGTCTGGAGAAAATTTCGGCACAAACTCATCGGCACCCATCTGTTGCGCCTTTTCCCAGTTGGATTTATTGCTGAGAGAACTGTGCACCGCCAAACGCACATTGTCCAATGCGGGCATCTCCCGCACTTTGCGGGTAAAGGTAAAACCATCCATTCCCGGCATTTCCAAATCGGTAAAGATCAAGGTGAATGGAGACTGGCCATCATTGGCCTTCAACTCCCGCGCCAAAAGATCCAACGCCTCTTGTGCACTGTTCATCACCACGTGCGATACACCCAATTGATCCAAAGCTGCTGACAACATGCTGCACGCCGCCTTGGAATCATCTACTACCAGCACCTTGTGTTGATCTACCGACAACAAACGACCTTGTTGTACCAACTCATCGGACACAGAGGTATCAATGCCCAAAATATCCACCAACAATTTTTCGACATCCAAAATTTGGATAGGTACATTGTTATGGTAGGTGATGGCAGTCAAATAGCTGCGGTCATAAAGGGCTCCATCCGGCTTGACAATATCACTCCAGCTTTTATTGATCAACATGTTGGGCCGGGAAACCAAAAATCCCTGAATCGTACCACTATATTCACAGACTAAAATATAGCTGAGTGTATTGCGATAATCGATCGTTGGCAGACCCAACCCCTCAGCCAGATCAAAAAGGGAGATGGGATGACCACGAAAGTCAATGTTGCCCTTGACCACCGGATGCGAATAGGGGGTTTTGGTCACCACCTTTGGGCACTCCATGATCTCAATAATTTTGAAGACATTGATCCCATAAAGCTGATCATCGGTCAAATAGAAGGTCAACATTTCCATTTCATTGCTGAAAGCTAGGTTGGCTCGTTGATAGGCCTCATCCAGCACTGAATCTTTCGCCATTCTGCATTCCCCTTCCCTAAGAGTCGCTGATAACCAACCTGCATTTTGTTGCATTATGCCACAGAGTGCGTTTTTTTGCTATGCTTTTTCATCATTACCTCGTTAGAATAGCAGGGTTTCAGTAGTTATCGGTGTATTATCCATCTGCCGAAAGCAAAGGAGCGCTGCCTTCAGCTCCCTATTGGCTCATCAAATGATTTAACGGCGGGGGGCAGTCCCGCACGAGGGGATAGCATGAAAGTTTTGACACTGCAATTGGCCGATGATCTGTATGCCGTGGACCTGGTATATGTCCGTGAGGTTATTGAATTGCTGGTCGATACCGGTTCGGCGGCACGTACCACACATATCACCCATGTCCCCCTTTCCAGTAAGGATGTATGGGGGGTAATCAACCTGCGTGGCTATGTGATCCCGGTCAGCGATTTGCGGCAAAAATTGGGTATGCTGCGTAGCACACCCACTGTACAATCGCGTATTGTGATTCTGGACGGCTCATACCGCACCGACAAAGAACGGGATGATGTCTCCACTTGGATGGGTGTCGTGGTTGATTCCGTCCATGAAGTGATCGAATTGGCGGAAGAGGAGATCAATCCTCCACCCCGTTCCGGCTTGCAAAATAATCGACTGCAAGGAATCAGCCATCATCATGATACAACTGTGTTGATTCTGGATGTCGCCGCATTGTTCCAAAATGCAGTCAATGAGCCCAAGCGCTTGGAAAGCAAGCGTATCAATCCAGCAACAGCCAATAAAACTCCCGCCAGCAATTCTGCAGGCAGTACACCCTCAGCCAACAAACCTGCCGCCTCTGCTCCTGCAGCAACAGCGCCTGCTCCTCAGCCCTCGCCGCCACCCGCACCCCCTCCTACCCTCCCTCCTCCGCCTCCACCAGCAGTGGAGCCAGAGCCTGTGCCTGCTCTCTCTTCGCCAACCGACAACTCTCCCCCAGAGAGTGAAACTGTTACCGATGCTGCTCTGTCTGCCTCTGCAGAAGAGCAAACAAGCCTTGCGACACCAGCAGATGACTCTCTCCCTGCAACAGTTGATGCTGCTCCTGTAACACCCCCAGAAGAGCCCGCTACAGAGGAGGTTTTGTCTGTTGATATTGCCGAGGAGGTTTTGTCTGTTGATATTGCCGAGGAGCCAGCGAAAGAAGAGATTCTACAGAGCGAGCGCGACGTTCATGAACCAGAGCCAAACGATACCACACTGCCCAGTGCTGCTAAGGATGCAGAGGAGATAGACTCTCCCTCTTCAGAGGCGGCATCATGCAGCACAACTTTGGCAGATGAACCTCTGCAAAAGAGCATACCTGACCTTGCTGCTGCGCCGACAACAGAAGAGAACAACGCAAGCGCGCAAAACTCTCTTCGCGCAGAGTCAGATACAGATAATTCCTCAGCAGAAACCACCAAAGTGGCAGAACAACCCACCCTCTCAGAACCTATACCAAGCGATGAGATAACGTCGGAAGAGGTGCACAGTAACGATACGGATCTTTCCCTTGCCACTGCCGTTGTTGACGCTGCTGATGCACTGGCAGATGACAATGAGGCACTTGCTGCAAGCGTACCCGAAACAGAGAGTCTCGCAGAAAATGCTCTTCCCTCTGTTTCTCCTGCTCTAGAAGATCAGAACGCCACACATCCAGGTTTCGCGTTTGTTCTGGAAGATTTGGTCACGGAACAAGAAGGCAGAGCACTCAGCGAACAATCTCCAATTGTCGAAACACATGCTGAAAACGACAGCAATATAAATCAGCTTGCTAACACCGTAGACAATTCAGCAGCGGAACCCCTCCCCGAAGCAACTTTGGATAGTGCTGAAACAGCGGATCCAATAGAAACAAGTGAATCTTGCCCAGTTTCTGCAGAAGATGCTTTGAGCACAGAGGAAGCGACATCTTCCCAGAACAGTGCAGAAACAGAGGGCTCTACTGAGGTGAATGCAATATCCTTGGAAGAGACAGAAGAATCCTTCTCTACCGAGGAAAGCGCAATATCCCTGGAGGAGAGTGCAGACTCCTCCTCTACCGAGGAAAGCGATTCATCCCTGGAGAAAGCTGAGGAATCCTCCTCTACCGAGGAAAGCGCAATATCCCTGGAGGAGAGTGCAGACTCCTCCTCTACCGAGGAAAGCGCAATATCACTGGAGGAGAGTGCAGACTCCTCCTCTACCGAAGAAAGCGATTCATCCTTGGAGGAGAGTGCAGACGCCTCCTCTACCGAAGAAAGCGATTC
>NZ_RXIU01000091.1 GCF_004217665.1 Candidatus Magnetaquicoccus inordinatus
AAAACCATGCTGGATACCCAGGCCAACCAATCGGTAGGCATCCTCACCGGCAACCAAGATGTCGATTGCCTGTCCGGTCGTGTGCGGTCCGTCCGAACCGGTAGTGGAGGTTGCAGCGTTGTGCGCCGGACACCGATAGCCAGAACTCACCGGCATCGGTTTGCCATATGCCGTGCGCAAGGCTTCCAACTTCAGCAGAAAGTCTGCGTCCATATCCTGTCGGCAACATCCGCAGTGACAACGCAGTTCTGATTCGGAAAAGTGTGGCCAGGGTGTGTTCGTCATGGTGTGTCTCCCATCGCAACGCGCCAACTGTCGAGGTACTGTTCAACCGTGCCTTTCCCGAGAGGGGTGTTGTACCACCGCTTCCAGTAGGCGGCCTGACTGGCGATGTCGCCAGCAGGCGGCAAAGCATCTGGACAGCGCAGGTAGTGGATCCGGCACATTGCGCAGGCATACGACAAATCCCAAACCATGCGAGTCGCATCCGGCTTGTAGTACGGGCCCAAGACGTTCAGTCCCAGCTTTGTCCGCCCGTTCAGGAAGTGCGTCCAAATGTCGTCGTGGGTGGCACGCTCCATCTGCCACAAACCCATGGCAGGGCCACCATCCATCTGCTGCAGGTAGTGCAATGCCGACTCCTGAATGGCGGTGCCGAGCAGCAACTCTTCAGCCGCCTCGCTCCACAAATCGAGTCGGCGCAGGGTTGGTCGGATGACCAGACTGCGAAATTGTTGTGGGTTCAAACCCATGATGCTGTCCTCCTGGAAAAGAAAAACCCACCGCAGATGGACTGGGTGGGTTCGATAGGTAATGGTTCTGGTTGATGGCGGTTCAATTCCGCCGGTTGGTGACCCACATGGCAAGCTCTCGTCTCAATGAAGCAAGTCCGAGTGTCTCCCAAACGCGACGCCAATCACTGTGATGCGCGATTGTTGCCCGCAAGCCTGTCTGTTCGCCGTTGTGGATGTCGATTTCGATCATCTCCCAGGGTGGATCCTGGCCACCGATCACAAAGAAGAATTTTGGTGGATTGGATTGACCAATTCCCAGTTTCCGACAAATCCACAAGTAAACTGCGGTGGAAATCTGGTTGTTCGCCTCCAATGCAGCGTTCAGTGAACTTTTCCGGTCAAACATGGCCACCAGTCCAAACTCCCGCAATACCTTGAACCGGTTGGCGTAATCATCCGGCACGTACTCGATGAACAGCCTGTCCACCGTATTCTGGCCAAAACAGACGGTGCCAAAAAAGGCATCCAAGTCCATCATGTTGAATCGCGCACCAAGGCTCGTTCGGTGTTCATTGGCCCACGCATCACCGCGACCATCGACTCTGGCGCGAGCACCGTTGTCCAAATATTCAGGCTGCATCACCATACTCCCGCATGCGGTTCAATGCCGTGCCGACCGCTATCTGGTCCACGTCGTAGCCGATGAAGTGGCAGCCAAGATCGAGAGCAACCACACCGGTGGTGCCACCACCCAGAAAGGGATCCAGCACTGTCTCGCCCGGTTTGACAAATCGCCGCATCAGATCGGCCATGCCGCTTTCCGACTGACCCCAGTGGTGGTGCCGTTTATCGTTGTCGTTTGGCTCACTGCGCACCACGTCGCCGATCCATGGCCCAGCGTATTCTCCCTTCGTGAAGCAGAGTACCGGTTTCCAGAAGGTGTTGATGCGCCGTGGGAAAATCTGCGGCGACTGTCCACCCGGCGTCAGGTAGCTCAACATCCAGTGGTAGCTGAGATGGCCCTCCAGCAACCGGGTCACTTCTGGTAAATGAAACTGCCCGACCATGGCAAGCAACGCCCCACCCGGTTTGAGCACATGTGCAGCAACCCGGCCCAGGGTTTCAAACAACGGCAAGAACTCCTTGGGATACGGAGGATCTGTAAAAATCCAATCCACCGATCCTGCCTCCAGAGTGAGGGCCTGCTCACAATTGCCATGGATGATCCGAAAACGGTCTGATGTTGATGGCAGAGATTGGCTGGCCTGGACGGCTACCGCTGCCCGCTCATCTTGCGCTGCCTTTTTCTGCTCCCGGCGGATCTGGTTGGCCTGGGAAACGACCGCTGCGTTTTTCGCATCTCTCACCTGTCTGACCCGCTCAAGAGCCGCATCCTTGCCACCAGCGATAACCGTCTGCTGCTCCTCCGGTGGCAGTTTGGCAATGGTGGCCGCCGCTGAGATGGATACGTCGCCACGGTCCATGGCATCGACCAGTTCTTGGGTGCCATTAGCCACTACTGTTTTGGCCTGCTGATAGGTTTTCCCGTTTCCAAATCCAGATTTTTCGGCTGCTATATCACGAGTCTGCTGTCCTGGCTGAACTTCAGGAAAATTTTCCTGAAGTTGCTGCGCAGTGATATCTGTCCGCTGTCCACGCCGATTCCCCAGAAACTCTTCAATCTCCCGGCCTATCGCCACCCGCTCCGATGGCGTAAAATCCTTCCGAACTTCGTTTTCATCGTGTTCGGCCATGATCGCTGGCGCATCGACGATACGAACCGGTACACTCTCCCATCCCAGCGACCGGCAGGCTTCCAACCGCCGATGACCAAACACCAAGCTGTTGTCTGGACTCACGCCAATGGGTTGTAAAAGGCCAATGTCGCGAATGCTATCGGCAAGATGGGTAATGTTGCCCAAATCCTGTCGATGCCGTTTGCCAACGGTGATGCTGCTAATGGGTAGTGTCGTGATTTCAGGCATGGCAAATACCTCCAAAGATGCCCGGTGTTGGAACACCAGGGTGGGGCTGGGATCGCAGGAGCGATCACCGGGCACCTTTATCGGTCCGTGTAATCTCTCCCACCTCATCAATGCCCTGTTCCACCAGGGCAACAAAAAGGCCGCTCAATGGCGGCCAGGGTTCGCAGACATAAAAAAACCCGTCACAGGGTATTCCCCCGGACGGGTTTTTGATTCGGGATCGGTGATGGTGTCACTGTGCGCGACAACTCTCGATCATAGTGAAAAGCATAGCAGATTCTGTCAAATTCGCATCATGGAAAAATGCGTACCTATACCCGTGACGCAAAAAAATTAATCCCTGCCAGTCAACCAATTGTTTTGATTCAACGCACACGAGGCAAACAAACTGCCCAGAGGTGACAAATGTCACCCCTGGGAACGTCCTCTTGTCACTTTTGTCACCGAATCTTCCTCGCAAGGCGAGCAGCACGCTGTTTCAATGTCACCTGGGATATTCCCTCTGAACCAAAAACGTGCCGATAGGCCGCACAGGCGTTCCCTGTTCTCAAATACTCATCTCGGAAATCATTTTCTTTATTTCCGGCAGGTTGATGAACTTTCCGGTTCGCATTCAGCATCGAAGCGATGATTTCCAAAGCAACCATGCGCACCCGACCGGCCTTGCTCTGACTCATACCCACTCGGGCACAGAGAATCTTGCGCGGCACATCCTCCGCATAGAGCCAAACAACTCTCGCTTGTTCTGGTTTCAACCATCGCAACCACAACAGAGACTCATCCATCCTGGTGATGGCCTCCGGTGTTGGCGATAAACGTGGCACCTTCGCATGATCACATCCCTGTAGATCATTCGGGTCGATTACCACATCCGGCCATGAACTTGTGTACCCAGCCGGTTTCAGGCCAGCCATACGCAAGGCACGCAAAGTCCGGGCGGCCTCGACTATGCGCTTGAAAACCATTGCAGGCACCCAACCATTATCGCCCATTTGCCCCCTCCTTCGCCACCTTCTGGCCGAACAATTTTTTGGCCACGAGTTTCACCATCTCCTGCTCCGGCCAACTCAGTCGTTTATCGTCAATGGCCACCACCAGTATGCCATGCTTGACCCACCCTTCCCGCCTCTGCTGCTCCAGATCCACCTTCTGCGGGATCAATCGCGACAGGCATGAGCGCGGTGGCATCGGTCCTCCGATCATGGCAGCACCTCCGTACTGAGCACCCAGTGAAGAATTGCCAAGGCGTCCGCAGCATTGTCGTCGCAGGGGTTGTGACCTTTCAGCCGCATCGCCTCGATGACCATCTCCTTGGAGGCGTTGCCTTTACCCGTCGCATGCCGTTTGATGGTACCAACCGGCACGCCGCGATACGGAATCCCGTGCTCTTCCGCCCATGCCGTTAACTGCCCGTGAAAGCCGCCATACACCTGGGCCGCAATCGTGGCCACATTCCTGCTCACCTCCTCGAACCAGATGCCGCCAATGCAACCAGTCGAGAGGTAGATTTCATCCAGCCAACGTCTGAACCGGAGAAACGTCATGCCACCCCCTTCAAACCGACCAGGCCTGAATTCAACCGTGCCATTGACCACGAGACCGTTCTCCTGCCTCACCGCCCAGCCTGTTTTCGTTCCCAGGTCCAAAGTGAGAATTGCCCCTTCCCTGATCGGGGCTTTATAGGGCATTGTTACCAAAACCATTTCTTCCTCCATTGGTTGAGTGGTTCAGGGTGGCGGCTGGACCCGCCAAGATCGAAGCCGCCACCCGCCTGCCACTGTTTATCACATCGAATTTTCTGCACATTCCTGATTGCCTAAAACGGGAGGTCGTCGCCATAATCCACAACCCCATGCGGTTGCGTCTGCTGTGCAGGCTGCGTCACCTGCATACCCTGCCGCTGCACACTGGGCCGCTGGCTCTGGCCATATCCCTGACGCTGACTGCTCTGGCCGTACCCTTGGCTCTGCCCGGCACCGCCACCGCCCTCCTCTGCTTTTGGCTCTCGCTCCTGGATGCACAGGCTCCAGGTCGGCTTGCCTGGTTCTGCGTTTTTATCCCGCAAGACCACCACCTTCGCCGAACCCAAATAACCGGCAAAATAGGTTTCACCGCTCCGCTGGGACTGGTTTTCGTATAACCCAGCCAGCTTGATCAGCGGCTTGAATCGACGCTCCTCGCTCATCTCGTTCTCCTTTGCGCTTTGTGCAACTCCGCAGGCAAAACTGACTCCTGCCTCGAATTTTCATTTCCCGGTACGGAGGAACTCCTCCAGCACCGTTCCACCCATCAGGCAGCCACCGCGTATTTTGGAAAATGGCACGCCATTGGGAAATTCCAGATCCAGACGGTCGGGATGAACGGCTACCAATCGCCCCCCATCCATGAACAGCCCCAGAACCGCTGGCACATCGCCAGCCACCTCACACCGGGTAGGATCCAGCCCATCAAACACCGCATCCCGATCCCACCCGGCAGCATGCAGCTCACGGCCATGCCTGTCGCGCAACGTTCGAAAAGCTGCCGCCAAACGGATTTTTTCCTCGTCTGTCAGTGGCCGGAGCAAAGGGTCATACTTCAGCCAAGCGATGATCGTCGCCTTCTGCTCCTTGATCGCCGCCATGATCTGCTCATTCATCGCCCCAACCGTGGCGCGATACGCCAGGGCATCGTCTTCATCCAGGTACAGGCTGACCCCAACCTCCTCCAACTCGGCAATGATCGGTGGCCTGTTCACGAAACGACTCCCGTTTCGTACCCTGTACCACCAGACTGCAGAGTCATCGGCTTAACTAATTCATTTTTCCACTCTATATCTTCAGAACCACATGATGTATATAAGCTATTTCTAATATTGACATTTTCTCGCATGGGGTAAGAAAATGACTCTATGTTGCTCTGTGACTCTGCAGATTCCACAGCGTGGACTTGTCGAACAGACCACAGCTCAAAACCCGCTCTGTTTTTCTTCTGCTCAACAGAAATCATTAAACCACCTTCAATACGGCCTCTGTGCCTCTTCAGGTACCATGACAGGGTCCGCTTGTTGATGTTCCCTTTGGCATCGCCAGCGATATCCACCAAGGCATTGATGAACGAGTGATCTGGATCCTGTTTGACACCGCTCACCCATTCATCGGGTGGAGAGGCCATGAAACGGGCCCGTTCAATCATTTGCTCAGTCGTAACCTGGATGGCGGCAGACTTCCACCATGCCGTCAGGAAGTTGTTCAGTTCAATCCGAACCGGATCGTCATCCTCCACCTCGTTGCGCGACAGGCAGGGATCTTCCAAGCCGCACCAAACCAACGCATCCCGAACCACACGCCCCCACTCCTCAAAGCGCCCATAGGGTGGCAATCCTGTGGATGGACGGCCTGCGACGGCATAGGCCCGCAAGACGGTGATCCCTGCACATACCAGTTTGGCCCTGTTCTCTGGAATCCACGTCTTCAAGTCCCGTTTGAAGGTGCGCTCTTCAGGACGCTCGACAGCCGGGTCGATATGGATAATGATCACCCTGGTGGTCAAATCGCCTTTGACGGTCAGGTTGTTGCCCGTTGCCAGCCAAGTCACCGAAGTAGGCACGACGATTTCCCGTGTTTCTCCAAGCACACGAGACTTGTACGTCTCCTCGGACAAGATCGAGCAAAGTGCTGGCGAACCAAGCGAATGCTCAATATTGTCAATCAAGGCGATGGAATCGCCGCTGACCAGGATGGTGAAAAGGCTCTTTTTTTCCTCTTCTGGATCCTTGCTGTGGGTGATCGCTGCTGCCGTGCGCCCTGTGGCAATCAAGGCCACCACGTTGGCCATCAACCCTTTCCCGCTGCCCATCTTGGGTGCCGTCAGGATGAACATCGGTGCGGTACGCAGCGATCTGCGAACAAGAGCCGTGAGAATGGCAGCCAAGGCAGCCGACTTGTGATGCGGTTGCAGAAAAGGAAATTCCTCGAGAGCAGTCTCCAGAAACTGCAGGGACTCAATGGCATCTTCCCTGGTGGGAAAAGCTTTGAGCGTTGGATACGTGACACCACTGGTATCCAGGTAGAGGCCGGTTTCCTCGTCATAACCATGCTGGTCCAGAATGCTGCCATCTGGGCGCAGGGTCGGCGTCTCGATTACCCCAGCCAAAGCATTGAACTGCCAGTCGCCTGACATGGCCAGCAACGACCGGGACACGTTGGGAGGGCAATCGATACGAGCCCAATGGTTCCGCCGGCTGTCCCATTTCTCGAAATTGGCGCAGCCTGTCAGACGCAATTCAATCCATGCCTGATCGACAGGCAGAATCACCAAGGCCCCTTCATCGCGCCTGACAAGCACTTTCTGGCGGCGTACTTCGGTCTTTGGCAGTTTGACAATCCGCACCAAACTGCCGGCCCGCTGGAAAATCTCATTATTCCTTGCTGATAACAGCGACTTCTCTGCCAGACGAACAATTGTCGGCAACATGCCGCCAGCAATCCGGATCAGAGGCAAATCAATGCTGCATTCAACCTGAGGCTCAACATCAGCCGTTACGAGTTCAGCATTTTTCAGACAATTGCGGATTGATTCCCCACTGGGATCGGCCATGAGGAGATCGTTGAAATCCACCTTCGGCCCCATTGGGTCGCCTGGCCAAACGATGTATGTCTCGATTCCCATCCTGGCGATACGGAGGGCTGCCTTGCGGGCTGCCTCCTGGCCGACACGCACCTCTTTGCCATGGATGATTTTCGGCTCATCAACATCAGCCAGAACATACATCACAGACGGCTTTTCCCTCGGCAGTTCAATGTGCTGGATTCCGTTGCTGGACAGTGCCGACCAAGACACGGTATCGGCGGCCTGCTGAAAAGAGAGGCATGATTCGATACCCTCTCCCGAAGACAATGCGCCACCAGGGATGTACTTGCCCAATCGCACGGCACCGCCTTTGACGGGCCCCAGCATCATTTTGCGTCGATTGCCAAGATCCTCTTTCACCAGGGAGGTGTGGTGAATGGCAACGGGATCCCCGCGCCCGTTTTGCACCAGAGCCACCATCATCTCCCGCCGCCTGGAGAGGTAAAACATCTCCTTCGGCAGATCCATTTGAACCGATGGCAAAAACCGGATTGTATCGGGCAACTCCGTGGTGATGGATCGGCTGGCAAGGTACTGCTTCACCACTTGCTGATCCGATCCAGCCTGTTCCCACAATTTCATCGCGTACTGCTGGTTGATCGGTATAAAATCCTTTTTATCATCTCTCTTAAGTTGTTGATTGGCGATTCCATCGGCATCCATCCTGTCACCAGGAAGCTTGTCACTTGCCATGTCACCTCCGAAAAAAGTGACAGATGGAGGGTTGTCACCATCCTCATCCGTGTCACTTTCCCAGTCACTTTCCCTGTCACTTTGGTAAAAAGTGACAGTAGGCACCCTGCCACCACCCTCATCCGTGTCACTTTCCCTGTCACTTCCGGGAAAAGTGACAGGTGCGAGGCTGTCACCGCCCTCCTCCATGTCACTTTTTCTGTCACTTCCGGGAAAAGTGACAGGTGAAGAGATGTCACCTCCCTGCCTGTTGTCACCTTTTCGGGCGCAACCGAGTTTACGGGCCATCCTTGCCGCTCTCTGCTTGAGCGATTCTGGTGACAGTTCCCCGCCGACAAACGCTGACCGGTAGGCTGCGGTGGCATTTCCTGTTCGCACATATTCCCGACGAAACGCCTCTTCCCTGTCTCTGTCCGTCAACGTGCCCATCGCCTTGGCAACGGATTCAGCCACCTTGGGAAAATCCCTGGCATCCTCCAACCCAAGCAAGCGGGATGCGTATCCCATCCCGTCTCCTGCGCCGCACTGGTTGCAAATAAAGGTGCCATGGCCATCCTTGTCATCAAACCGAAAGCGATCCTTCCCACCACAAAACGGGCATGAACGGTGTTTGTTGGCCAGGTTTTCCTGGCTGGCACCGAGCGAGAGCAATATGCTTGGCCAGTGCCCACGGGCCTGTTCGATAATCTGATTGATGTTCATACGTCCAACCTCACCCGGTAGATTTTGTTCCCGACCTGTTTTTCTTCCGGGCCCACCCAGCAGGCTGGGATGGTGATCGTCTGGCCTTGTTTGTGTCGGAATTTCTCTGAATGCAGCGTCCGCAGATGGCGACGACGTGGGTGGGGGACTTTGCCCACCCCTGCATCTGCACCACCTGACTTCTGCGCACCATCCAGCCCATACCGCTTTTTGATCTCCCCTGGCGTCAGCAGGGTAAAAACAGATCGATCGTCGCTGCGCAGAATCTTTTTGACATTTTTCCGACCTTTGGCCGGAGCAATCTCAAATACGAACCGCGATGGCGTATTCAGGATCATCACCTCGTACAATGCTGCCGTGATATTCTTGAACTTCTCCGTATCTGGAACATTCGATACAGATGTCTGGAGAGCACGCACTTTTCGCTCGCTTTTATCGAACAAAACGGTCATGGCACCGTCATACAGGTAAATCCCAATCGGGAACTCTGGTTCGCCTGAGTATTTGAAGTCGTGGACCTCACTGATAGTCAACTGGGCGAACCCCTCTTGATTGACGACCAGGTCGTATGCCTTCATCTGCCGGGAGTGATCGTCTGCTGCCTGCAGCAAAACGATCCCCTTGTCATCCTCAATCGCAATCGTCGGGAATGGCAGAAAGAAGCCGTTGATCAACTCCTCTGCCTTATCAAAATCGACTGCCTTCGGTATGAACTCAGCCGGATCTCCGTCGAAAACAAAGAGCTTTGCTTCTTTCAGACACTGGATCAGGACAGTATCGTTTTCCCTCTCCGCAATCCGGCACAACCGGTCAAAATATCTGCCCATTGCTTTTCTCCTCTCTCTGCCTATTGCTGTCCGGCTGTTGAGATCTGGGTTACTTGGCCACCCTGCACCCAGAAGATGGTGTCAAACAGGGTGGTGAGTGCGCTGGCATAGTCCCGCTTGGCAGTCATGGCCAGAACAGTCGGAATCCCGGTGAAGCGCAGCAGCTTGACCATTCCCAACCGACCGGAAGAGTCCAAAATATCGGTGCCGTCCAACAACAGAATGGGCGACTTCTCGATGACGGCTAGCAACACCTGCATGGTGACGCGGCAGCGGTACTGTTCGGCAGCAGAGCAGACGACATAGGGTCTGCCGGCATAGTGCAGGTCGGCATCTGGCGTGAGAGAGACGGTTCCCCAATTGGCGATGGCTGACAGTTCGGCACACCGCCCATTCAGCCCGGCCAGGGCAGTATCCATCTTGGCCTTGCGTAAACCGGCTGGAGCGGTTACCTCCTTGAGCACAGCAAACTGCCGCGCATCTTCCGCATACCGATCCGCCGCCTGCTTGATCTCCCAGGCTCTCAGTCTGGCCTCGCTCCGACTGGATGCCTGCCGCAGAGTCAGTATCTCCTCTGCCGATACGCCAGACCCTTTTGCCCGGATTTCCGCCAAACGGTCCTTGGCGGCACTGATTTCAGCCATCTGCCGTTTAGCTGTATGGATCCCCTGCTCTGCTGCATGCACCGCCTGGCGTTGTGCCTCTTGCGCACGGCTCAACTCCTTCTGGATTGTCGCCACCTGTTCCGCTACACTCCTGGAGTGCACCGATATGGTGGAATCCTGTTTGCCGGCCTCCGCTGTCAGCTCATCAATCTCTGCTGACAAGCAATCGATCTGGGATGGATCGACTGCGGTGCCTTCCGGGAAGGAAAGCCTGTAGCGGGTCGGAGTACCTCCTGCACCACGATCATGGACAGCCAGTGCGATGCCGCAGCCAGGGCAAAGACCATCAATCCTGAGCGCACCGGATTGCAGAGCAGCCATTTCCGCCTGCAGGGACTTGATGCGGCTTTTGCAGTTTGCCACCGCCAATCGGGCATCAATGATCGTTTGTGGCTCCTGTTGCAGCAGCGGCAATTTGGCCTGCAAACCGGCAATCACGTCTGAGTTGCTGATACGTGCTTTGGCCAGTGCCGTCTCAAGAGTGGCCATGTCCGGCAAGGAGGTGTTCGCCACCGCCTCGATGCGTACCGCTTCGGCAGCACCCACTGATTGGTTGGCGATGGCCTGTTCAACCGCCTCCCGTCTGTCCTGTACCTCTTGTTGCAAACTTTCCTGAGTGGCAGAAACCAGATCAGCCTCCCATCCCGACGGCAGATAGCTTTTGGCCTTCTCCTCGCCATACGCCTCCCGAGTCGTCGCCCGCCAACCGCCGGTGGACTCCAACAGGCAGCGCGTCGCCTCGGAATGGGCAACATCAAATCCATGGCCCGAAATTACCTGCCAAGCCCAGTCGATCATTGCCGGGTCCAACCGCTCTCCCACCACTGCACGATCCAAATCCTCGCGTGTGATCGTGGACGACAGAGAGGGATCCTTGGCCGCCGTCTCCAGCAGCGTCTTGATCCGGACAACCTGCGGCATCGTCATCCAATCGATCAGTCCCAACGCCATCCGGGAAGGAGCCACCTGGCCAGGCAATACCCCTGTTCCCTTGCTGGTGTTGGCAGGCCAAGTCACCCGGCGACTGCCCTGCTCACTGCTGAGCGTCACCGACCCGGATCTGCCCCGCACCAACAGGTGGGACTCCTTTTTGAGCAGTGCCTCTTTCCCGTCATCAAGCAGAATCGGCATCATCGTGTCCGATCGAAGGCAGGCGGCCAGAGCACGCAAGACTGTCGTCTTGCCCGCACCATTGGTACCCGACAACAACGTCAAACCGGGGGTAATGGCCAAGGCAGCGGCCTCAATACCACCAAAGTTTTCAATCGAGAGAGTCATCGTCTGGTTCATATCGTGTTTCTCCTATCAGAACGGATTGTCGTCGGTGGAAAGATCAGTCGGCGCAGGCGACGGTTGTGGCGCTGCGGCCCGGCGTGGCGGTTGAGTCACCGGTGGTGTCTGGGTCTGTTGTACCCGTTGCGGTGGTTGCGTTACCGCTGGCCGAACAGGTGTCTGGACAGGCGCTGGTGAAACCACCGGCTGCGGTTCAGAAACCTGTGCCGACTCTTCATCATCTTCGAAACTGTCGAAACCGCCTGACAGTGCATCGTCATTCCCATCATCAGCGGAAGACTCACCTCCCTCCTCGCCGATTGCACCCGATAAATCTTGATCCATCGCCTGGGCATCAACGTCCGCCTTGGCAGCAATTGCCTGCAGTTCCTGGATATGCTGGTTCAACAATCCTTTGTCCTCTTTGCTGAGAGAGGGCCACCACGCACGAAAGGCATCCGTTCCTCTGGCTGCCATCCGCCGCGCCTCGTCCAATGCATCGCGGGTGGCACCACTGAGCCAATCGGCAATGGCTTTGCCCGTGGCCTCGCTGACATACTCATCCGGCTTGATGGCACGCAGAATTTCCTCCGGTGCCTTGATGGCCGGAATGATGGGGTTGACGAAGTAGCGCTCACCTGCCGCCTGGAACAGCGGCTTGTGATCCGGCCCGAACAGCAACGAAACCGTCATCTCGAAAATCAGATTCTTTTCCATGATGGGTTCCAACCCGCTGCTGTAGATTTTGGCATCCTTCCCACGGCCATCCTGGGCCACACCCATCTTGGCCCGCAGGCAGAAAATGACGTGACAGCCAGAACGCAACAGCGTGTTGATCATCCGTTTCAAGGCCATCTTGGGTTTGGCCCATTTGGCCAAGCCGGTGGTGTTGCTGCTGTCGGCCTGATCCAACACACCACCCTCACCTTCCCAGACGTGCGAGGCCGAGTCGATGATGACGACGCTGTAACCGCCTGCTTTCTCAAAGGCGCGAAATGCCTCGGTATAACGCTCCGGCGTGAACGGCGGTTGAAAATCGATGTGATCCCACTGGCCACCCACCTTTCCGGCATAGAACAGGGCGCGCCGGTTTTCGGTATCGATCACACCGATTTTGCCCTGGGGCCCCACCAGACCACGGGCCAAGCGTAACGCGGAATAAGTTTTTCCAGACGACGATCCGCCCCACAGGCCGATCAAGACAGGTTGAAAAATGCGAACAGCTGGTTTGATTTGAAATGACATGGTCGTTACTCCACAGCCCAGGTTGGAAACTCTTCGTCCATGAACGGACGCGCCGGTTGATTGATCCGCCACGGTTGGTGCAGACCGAACTGCTGCATGTGCGCCTTCCACACATCAATGGCACGTCTGGCAATCAACCCTCCCGCTTCCCAGATCAGCGAGAGAACATCACCCCGCGACTGCGCCAGTTCGCGTACCAGAACATTCATGGCCGTGCCCGTTTCCAGGAAGACAAAGAAAAACCTGGGATCCTCCGGCACCTGGGCAAACTGCTGCAGGGCACGACTGCCTTCGCCATATACGCACCCGCTCTGGATCAGTTCCTTGGCCGCTTTGGCCGCATGCACGTAGACATATGCCTGAACGTGGTACAGATAGCGGGTGACAGCATGC
>NZ_RXIU01000092.1:0-9569 GCF_004217665.1 Candidatus Magnetaquicoccus inordinatus
GGATTGTCCTCTGTTTGTGGCAGAAAAAGTGCCCTCTCTCCGCTTGCCGGCAGATGTTCCAAAGTTTTCAGATCACTGGCCAGAGGCAGAGTCAAGGAGATCAGATCGGGGCAGCCAGGAGGTAACCAATTCAAAGAAGAGATTTCAGTTTCAGATGTTTCTGCGCGCCATTGTTCGACGCTCTGCCGCGAGAGGGAAAGCAGCAACAGATCACTCGGTGGCGAACGATGGCCCGTATGTTGTAACAGCGCAATGAGCATCTGTTCCAGCAGTGCCTGATTGCCGTGAATAAACAATTCAGTATCCAACTGCAATCGCCACTCCGCCAAGGAGGGATGGTGCAGAGTGTGCGCAAACAGATTGCGCAGCAATTGATTGAGATTAATGGCAATGAATGGCTGTGCACAATAGACGATATGTTGTTGAATAGTGGTGGCAATGCGATTGCCCTGATCGGCCAATTCACGCAGTTGCAACAACAGGCTATTGCGTTGCATGCTCGAATAGCCACTCTCCTCTTCCTGAAGAATTTGACAGGTGGTGGAGAGGTTGGCCATGGGTTGCGCCACCGTTTTGCTGATCGGCAACAGGAGAGTGTAGAGCAGATGCAAATCTGCAGCCGATTGCTCGTTTTTTTCTTTTATACAGGTTTGATACCAGCGCTTGAGAGAGGCAGACAGAGCGCGCCATTCTGGATCTGTGGTGGTCAAGTGCGGTGTTTGGTTGAGAGCAGAGTGTGCTCCCAGTTGCAGGATATGCTGCAACTGCAACAGTGGATTACGCACACGCAACCAAACGAAAAGAGTGCTGGCAAGCAGCAGCATCAACAACAGGGCACTGAAGAGCAGAATCAGCTTATGAGTGTGCTGCATGGCGCGCGTCACATCATTTTTGGTATCAGAGGCCAACTGTTCACCAATGGCGAGGAGTTGACGGCCGATTTGATGGAGAAGAAGTTCTACATCATGTATTTGTTTGGGATCTTGTTCGAGTTGTCGAGGGGCCAGCAACAGTTTTTCCCGATATTCTGCCACCAGAACGCTTAAATTGGCATAAATGGCATTGCCATCCGCCCGATCCAAAAAGGCTTGGCGTTCAAAACGCAACTGGCGATCCACTTGATCCAGATAGTTCAAGGCATTTTCCCAGTCATTTTTTTTGTGAAACTGGAAATAGCCCTTTTCGTAACGTCTGGTTTCGAGCAAAATATTGAGAAAATTCATGAAAAAATGATCTTCCATGGCCTCTCGGTGGATCTGTACCGCTTCCATGGCCAAAAGGGCCAACGCCAGCAGTACGGCCATACCTGCCCCAATGATGCCAATCAGGAGCCGATTTGCCAGTGAATGCCAAAACTTCATGAAACAGGTTACCTCAATCTATCGTTGCTCTTCTCCAGCCAAACAGTGGCGGTTGCGTCCACTTTGTTTAGCGGCATAGAGGGCTTGATCGGCTTGTTTGAGCAGAAGATTATAATCAGGATGCCCTTTATAGACCGCCACACCGATGCTGCAAGTGACGGAAATCACTTGATCATGATGGACGACAAAGGGACGCTGTTCACACTCTCGGCGAATTTTTTCTGCAATCACGATGGCATGTTTGCTGCTCGTATTGCCTAGTACTGCCAAAAACTCTTCGCCTCCCAAACGGAATAAAAAGTCACTGATACGCAAAGTGCCAACCAATAACTCGCTAAACTGGCGCAAAACAGCATCTCCGGCATCATGTCCATAGGTATCATTGATTTTTTTGAAGAAATCAATGTCCAGCAACAGCAGGCTGTAGGAATAGCCCTGTTTCATGCTGATTTCCGTCTCCCGACGCAGCACGGTATCCAGGTAGCGGCGGTTGTAGAGACTGGTCAAGGTGTCGCGACCCGCATCCAGTTTGACGATCTGTTCCACCAGGCTGCTCAGATACCAGGCTGTCTGATTGACATGGCTGTCAAAAGCCCGCACCTTGTTGATAAACTTGGTTTTTAATCCTCCGCTGCGCAGGGTGGCGGCCTGACTGAGCTCCATATCAATCTGTCGCAAGTAGTGTTTGAGCTTGTCTACCATGGCCGGTTCGGGCAGCAAGAGTTCTGCTTTATGAAACACCCACATGCCAACCACCGAATATTCAGCATAGACCATGGTGTCGGGATCGATACGACGGTTTTGAAACAGGTTAAAGAGGATATTTTTTGACCAGTCCAAAAGCTGCGAACGGACCCTTTCGCACTCAATGGCCACATTTTGACTGAGAGCATTCATGCGCAAGGAGAGGGTATCGGTTTCATATTTGACCAAATTTTTGAAATAGCTGTCAGACATCAATGAACTGACAATGTCGAGCAACTCATCCAGCAATTGGGCCATGGCAACCTGTTTTTCTGTTGATTCGACCTGAAATTCCAACCGACTATGAATCTCCCGTTTGAAGATGCGAATGGCGTGATGAATATAATGAAGATTGATATTCAGGTCGGCATGTTTGCTGCCGATCTCCAGTTGTCGTAAAATAAACTGTTCGACTTCCAGGGCATTGGTCGGTCGAAACAGGGCACTCCACCAATGATCCATCGCTTCCAGCAGGTTGCGGGTGACCACTGAGTTGTCAATCAAGGTGGCCAATTCATCTACTTCGTGGATCTCCTTGAAAAAGGAGAGCACAATGGCGGGAATTTCCGGCAAGACCACATCGCGTAATTCCAACATCAGATAACGCAGACTGCCAAAATAGATATTGGCCAATCTGGAAAAGAGAATATCCCGCATATTCATAATGAGTGCTTTCCGCTATGAGCGAACCGATCGGCCCAATTTTTCTTCCACGCTGGCAATTTTGCCGACGAGGCGGTTCTCTTTACCCTGCCGATAGTCAATACGCATGGCGATGGAAATGCGCTTGCAGTCTGTTTGCATGGTGGTCAGGCACTGTTTGACCACCTCCATACATTGCTCCCACTCCCCTTCCAGACAGGTTCCCATGGGGCCCAATTTGTAGGGCAGACCACTCTGATCGATAATATCCAGAGATCTGGCTACATAAGTGCTGACACTTTCACCTTTATCCAGTGGGGTCATGGAAAATTCCAGCAATACACTCATGGCAAAACTCCTTGCTATGGGGAGATAATTTACTAAAGACTGATTGTGAATTTTGCGAGTTTGAACCGTTCAGCAGGGGCAATGCAACCCTAAATTTATTGATGGGCGAAAAACTGCTTGCTTCTGGCTCTCTGCCGCGACTACCATTCTGCAGTGGCAAGGGGTGGCGGAGAGAGCGGACTATTCTGACAGGCAGATTGAGGTCATGCGGTTATGTCATTGGACATCACCAAATATCGCAACAGTTTTCTTAATGAGGCAATTGATCATTTGCATACGGTCAATGAGCAATTGCTTTTGTTGGAAGAGGAGCCGACTGATAACGAGCGCATAAATTCCATTTTTCGTGCCATCCACTCCATGAAGGGCACCTCGCGCATGTTAAAACTATTGCGCATCAATCAGGTGGCTCACTCCTTGGAAAATATACTGGATGCCTTGCGCAGTGGTCGGATCAGCCACAGCAAGCCGTTGAGCAATTTGTTGTTTCAAGGGGCAGATTTGCTCTCGGCGCTGGTGGAAGAGAGTCGTACCGGGGTTGAGATTGACACTGACTTGGAGATCTATTGTCAACGCTTCAATCTGGCTGCCCAAGGCGAGGCGTGGCAAGAGGAGGGCACAGCCCAAGCAGTTGTTGCGCTCCCTCCAGAAGAGGAGGTCAACTTTGAGGGCGAAGCCAAGCCGGAAGCGGCAAGCCAGGCAGAGGAGATGCAAGCGGCACAGAGTGCTGGAGCTGCCTCTGCTCCTGCAGTGCCTGACGCTGCTGTTGAGGCCGCACCTGCTGCTGTACGGCAGAGTGTGGCCGGAGAGCATGCTACTCCCTCGTTGGCTAGTCACATGCCTCCCCTGTCGGCTGCCGGAGGGGTAAAACCGGTATTGCCGGGTGGGCAGGCAAACACCGGCAAACGCGCAGAGGAGAGCAGCGATAAACTGCGGGTCACTGCACCCCGTCTGGATGCAGCGACAATTCGCATTCCTGCCGAGCGTTTGGATGAGTTGATCAATATCTCTGGTGAAATTGCCTTGTTGCACCGGCGGCAACTACAGCGGGCTGGCGAATTGCGGCAAATTGCTGGTTTGGCACGCAAGATTCATAAATATTTCCAGCAATTGGATAAGCTGCCGGCAGGGCATGCCGACCAAGAGCTTTGGCAGAGTTTGGGTGACCGTTTGCTGGAGATGCGGCACTCTTCCTATCAGACCGCCAGCGCTTTCACCGCCGATGCCGATCTGCAATCATTTTTGGTCGAGCATTTACAGAGTAAAACGCTGCATTTGCGCATGTTGCCGTTGACCAATCTGTTCAATTCCCTGGCCCGTTCGGTACGTGATGCGGCGGCATCATTGGGCAAGGATGTCCGTTTTATCGTCGATGGTGGCGAGGCATCGTTGGATAAAAAGATCATTGAACGATTGGGTGAGCCTTTGCTGCACATGATTCGCAACGCACTCGATCATGGTATTGAGAGTGTAGAGCAGCGTCTGGCTGCGGGCAAAGAGGCGCAAGGGCGGTTGCGTCTGTTTGCCGGCTATGAAGGGGGGAATGTGATCATTGAGTTGGCCGATGATGGAGCGGGGATCCCAGTGGCCAAAATCAAGGAGCGGGCGCTCAAGCTGAAACTGGTTGATGAAACGCTGTTGCCGTTGATGGCCGAGCGGGAGATTGTGCAATTGATTTTTCACCCGGGTTTAAGCACCAGCTCCTTTATCACCGACATCTCTGGCCGGGGTGTTGGCATGGATGTGGTGCGCAAAAATATTGTCGAGGATCTCAAAGGGGAGATTCAGGTAGAAACAGTGGCGGGTCAGGGCACCCGCTTTACCATTCGTTTGCCGGCAACCTTGGCGGTGCGCAACCTGTTGGTGGTGGCTGCGGGTGGGGAGATGTTTGCATTTCTCTCTGATTTTGTTGATGAAATTATTCATATTACCCCCGATGAGATTTTGCCGATGGCCGGTTATGAAGCCATTCGTCTACGGGAGCAATTTGTGCCGGTGACCACGATGGCGGCCTTGTTGGAACAACCGGGTTTACAACAGGATCGACGCAAAAAAAGAGTGGCCGTTTTGATCATCAGCAATGGTTCGGAGCGTTTGGGGGTAACGATTGATGGCCTGGTGGATCAGGGGGCGATGATGATCAAGCCGTTACCCAGCCACATGCAAAGCAATCCATGGGTCTCTGGAGTGACGCAATCGGGCAATCAGGATGCCATCTGTTTGCTGCATGTACCGGGATTGATTCAACGCGCCAAACGGGAGAGCGTGACGCGGCATAGAGTCAGCATCCAGGAGAATAGTGATAATCGGCAATCGATTCGCATTCTGGTTGCCGACGACTCGATCAATACCAGCGAGATCGAACGCAGTATTTTGGAATCCTATGGCTATCAGGTGGAGGTGGCCAATGATGGCATGGCCGCGTGGGGAAAACTGCAAAAAGGGGCCTTTGATCTGTTGATCACCGATGTGGAGATGCCACGCATGGATGGTTTCAGCTTGGTGAAAACGGTTCGTGAGAGTGCTCGTCATGCGGAGTTGCCGGTGATCATGGTGACTTCATTAGAAAAAGAGGAGGACAAACGGCGCGGCATGCAGGTGGGGGCCAATGCCTATATTGTCAAAGGTGATTTCCAGCAGACCACTTTGTTGGATACAGTGAGAACATTGATCGGCTAAGACGGGGATCAGCAGCGATGGCAGATGCGGCCTTAAAACTCTTGGTGGTGGACGATGAGATGATCGTCCGGGCAATTCTTGGTGATATTTTAAGCTCTGCCGGTTATGAGGTGTTGGCAGCCGAGGATGGTGCAGAAGGGTGGCAGATGGTGCAGGAGGATGACAATATTGCCCTGGTCATTTCCGACATCAACATGCCGCAGATGAATGGTTTGCAATTCATGGCGCAGGCCCGTTCCTTGCGGGCTGAGCTGCCGATTATCATCCTGACCTCCAGTAATGAGATGTCGGTTGCGGTAGAGGCGATCAATAAAGGGGCGGATGACTATCTGCTCAAGGATGAAAATATTGCCGACATGGTGTTGATTTCGGTGCGCAAGGTGTTGGAAATGCGTCTTATTGCCCGTAAAAACAAGCAGTTGATGCGGGACATGGAAGAGCAGAACAGACGCCTGGAAAATACCTTGGCCGAGTTGCAGCAAACCTATGAAGATCTGAAACAGAAAAAAGAGCAATTGATTCAATCGGAAAAGATGGCCTCATTGGGTCGTTTGGTGGCCGGGGTGGCGCATGAAATCAACACCCCTGTGGGGGTGTGTGTGACTGCCGCCTCCTATTGGGCTACCGATACCCAGGAGATCTCCAGCGCCTATCAAAACAAAACCATGAAACGCTCGGATCTGGAGCTCTACTTTCATAAAGCCGATGAGTTGGCGCGTTTGATTCAGCTCAACCTCTCGCGCACCGCAGAGCTGATTCGCAGTTTCAAAATGGTCTCTGCCGATCAGACCAACCTGGAAAAACGTACCATTCGGGTGAAAAGCTATCTGGAGGATGTGCTGGTCAGCCTGGGGCCAAAGTTGAAAGATCAACGCTTTGCCATAACCATAGATTGTCCAGAGAGTTTGGAGCTGATTTCACTGCCGGGGGCTATTGCGCAAATTTTTACCAATTTGATCATGAACTCCCTGATTCATGGTTTTGAGGGGCGGGAGAGCGGATCGATACAGATTGCCGTGCAAGAGCGGGATGAGCAGGTAGAGTTTTTGTATCGGGATGATGGAAAAGGGATTGCTGCCGAGCATATCAAACAGATTTTTGATCCTTTTTTTACCACCAAAAGAAATCAGGGGGGGCTTGGTTTGGGATTGAATATCATTCACAACACCGTTGAGCAGACCTTGGGGGGAAGAATCACCTGCAGTAGTCAAGTCGGTGCAGGGGTTCTGTTTACCCTGCTGTTGCCACGGGTGTTGGGGACAGGATAAGCATGATGAGCGAAACAAACGAACAAGAAGAATTTGCCAAGCCAGCGGCCACTCTTGCAGAAGAGTTGCCTGCCGATGAGGAGGATCTCTTTTTTGCCGACGAAGAGGAGGAGCAGGAGGCCAGTGCTGCCTCTGCAGAGAGCGCTGCCTGGAAGATCTTGATTGTGGATGATGAAGAGAGCGTGCATGTAGTCACCCGCCTGGCTCTGGAAGGGGCAAAGGTGGAGGGGCAGGCGTTGCGCTTTTTGAGTGCCCGTTCACGGGCAGAGGCTTTGGCGGTTTTGGCAGACAATCCCGATATTGCCTTGATCCTGCTGGATGTGGTGATGGAAGAGGATGACAGTGGCTTGCAGGTGGTGCGGGCCATTCGTGATCAAATGCACAATCATCTGGTACGGATAATTCTTCGCACGGGACAACCGGGCATGGCGCCGGAAAAAGAGATGGTGCTTAAATATCAGATTAATGATTATAAAGAGAAAAATGATCTGACCTACCAGAAACTGTTTACCACCGTGGTCTCTTCGTTACGCTCCTATCAGGATTTGGTGCGTTTGGATCATTCCAATGCCCAACTGCGTGACGAGTCGGAAAAGCTGCGTCAGGCGTTGGATCGTCTGGAACGGAAAAGTCAGGCCATCGAATGTTTTGTACCGAAAAATTTTCTCACCTATATTGGCCGCGATGGCATTGAGGATGTCCACTATGGGGATGCGGTGGCCAAGACAATGTCGGTCTTTTTTTCTGATATACGCGATTTTACCTCGTTGTCGGAATGTATGACTCATGTAGAAAATTTTAATTTTATTAACAACTATCTCACCTTTGTGGCTCCGATGATCCAGAAGCATGGAGGATTTATCGACAAGTTTATCGGAGACTGCATTATGGCCTTGTTTCCCTTGGATCTATCGCAATGGCATAACGGTTCGGTGGATGCTGCCATCGAAATGAGTCAGATTCTCAAGGTCTACAATCAATATCGCCATAAATCGGGATATAAGCCGATTCGGGTAGGAGTAGGCATCCATGCCGGACCGGTTTATCTGGGGACTGTTGGTTTTGAAAAACGCATGGATACCACTGCGGTCGGCGATACGGTCAATCTGGCCTCTCGCTTGGAAACCCTGACCAAATATTATGGAATCACCATTGCCATCTCCCAACCCTCTTATGAGCTGTTGGACAAGAGCAAGGGCTATTGTCTGCGTGAGATTGATACGGTGCGCGTCAAAGGCAAGTCGGAAGCGGTGACGGTTTGGGAGGTGGTGGAGGGTTCCAATGAACAGCGCCAGGAGCAGATCCGCCGCTTTTTACCGCAATACCAGGAGGCATTGCACTGGTATAAAACCCAGGAGTGGAGTCTGGCAGAGGCGGTGTTTGCCGATTTGTATCGAGAGATGCCCAGCGATCAGGTGAGCCGAATCTATCTGGAACGTTGTCGGCGTTTGCAGCAGGAGAGACCAGGCGCCAATTGGGATGGGGTCAGTCAGGTGTGAAGGCAGGGCAAGTGCTGGGCTGTGGGTTGAAGATACACACTGTGTCAACAGGACAAGGGTAGGGCCACACTGAGAGCGTGTACATAAGCAGGTTTGTGCACACGCTCTGAGGCGAATTGTTAACGGGAGAATGATCCATGAATCTGATTCAGAAACTGGGAAGTGGTTTTTTGTTTCTGGTGCTTTCGCCGATGCTGGCCACCTTGGCCATCAACCATTCGGAGATGAAAAACTCTATCACTGGTTATTATCAGGACTCCTTGCGCAGTGCCGCCACCAATGTAATTGGCGTGGATTTTCCCGGTTTGATGCGGGCATCGCAAAACTATATTAAAGATATTGCCAAGGATCCGCGCCTGGTAGCGGCGGTGGAGACGGCCATTCGAGATAAAAAAGGGGGGAGCAATCAAGGGATACGCGATATTATTACCGAAATTCGCGAGGATGTGGCCCTTTCGATCATGGAGGTGCCAGGCATGGATGGCAACATGCTTTTCAGCTCCTCAGCCCATCGCAACACCTTGAATGTCAGCCAGTTGGATCTGTTTCATCGGGTGGTCAAAGAGGGTTGGGCCACCATGTTTGTCTTTGATGATATCAAGAAGCAATATATGGTTCTCACCGGTTCCTTGATCAAACATCAGCAAACGGCGATTGGCATGTTGTTGGGAGGATATATTCTTGATGCAGAAAAGCTCAAGGAGTTGGCCAACCATGGTGATGTTTTTTTGATCAAGCAGGATGAGCTGGTCAAGGGGCAGGAGGGGGGGGGCTTGGCTGCCATTGCTGGCAGCAATGCCAGTTATTCGGCCATGCAGGCAGTAAATATGGCAGAGATGAATGAGCTGTTTCAAAGCGTCAAGGTGGCGTGTGAGCGGGATGTCAACAGCAACAACTGTCAACAGCCGCAAATTCGTTTATGGACGAAGGAGGTCGCCAATGATCTGCTCATTTATGCCGGTGTACCAGTTCGCTTGGGTCAATCCTTGCCCTTTGGATCGTTGGTCATAGTGCAGAATGCCAACCAG
>NZ_RXIU01000092.1:10463-13124 GCF_004217665.1 Candidatus Magnetaquicoccus inordinatus
GATACCTGTACAGGCTTGATGGAGTTGTCAAAAAATCTTAGTGAACAGGTGGAGCATTTCAAATCGATCTGAGCAGAATCAGGTCGCCAACTCCTTCTGAAGGGGAGGGTGAGATGGAGGAGCAGCAGTTGGCAGATGTGGTATCACGCGAACAGTTGCAAGAGTGGGCCAAACAACGCCGCGAGCGCAGCAAAACTGTTGCCGTACAGGAACAGCAGGTCAAAGTGGTTCTTTTTGCGCTTGCTGATGTCTGGTATGCCTTTTTTTGCGCCAATGTGCGCGAGATTATCGAAATCAGCAAGCGGCCTGTCATCTATGTACCGGGCTCGCCGGAGTTTATTGCCGGGATCATCAATATTCGCGGTGTGATCCAATCGATCATCGATCCCTATCGCCTGCTGAAGCTTGCATACAACAAAGAGAGTGTGCAACGCCATGCCATCATTATTCACCATGGTGAATTTCAGAGTGGTATCCGCGTGGATTATATTGAAGAGGTGATGGATATTCCGCAGAGCGCACTGCAATCGGGAGTGGATTGGGCAATCAACGATACGTTGCGGGAGTTGATTGGCCAAGGATTTACCTATCGGGATCGTCATGTTGCGATTTTGGATGTCAGTAAACTGGCGCAATTTATACAGCGATGAAGCATAGTTCTACTGCCGCTCAGGTGGCAAACCCACTGGAAATATTGCTTTTTCATCTGGCTGGTATCCCCTTTGGAATAGTTGTTGCCCAAGTGGATGCCATGACCTATCCTATGCCTGACGAGCATGGCTTGACCATCATTAACATACCCCAACGATTATCCTTTCCAGAGCAAGAGGTCACCTATAGCGCAGCGAGGATCGTTTGGTTGAAAGGCAGCAACTCCGGGGTGATGATTGATAATCCAGAGCGGATGATCACCATTGATGCCAGTGAAATTCAGCCTTTGGCCAATTATCTGTTAAATCGGCGCCATCCGCTGGCCTATTTTGGGGCGTTTACCACCGCCGAGGATGAGACGGTGTTATTATTGGATTTGCAGGGATTATCCGCTACAGAAACAATTACGGAAACATTATCAATGGAAGATGAAGTGTAACTATTCACCACCCAACACAACTGCGGGTCCAGGGAGGGCACCTCCCTGGCCGGGTCCAGGGATGGAATCCCTGGGATTTTGCTTTTAATCTTTTTTAATCTTTTGCCTTTGGCGCGCTTTTCAAACTAAGCCGACGCGCTTTTTGCGTCGGCTTAAGCGCCTAATGGAAGCAAGCTGTGCGGATTGGCGCGCATTATTGCGCCAATTCGCCCAGCATCCCCATGGGGGTAGAGCTGGCGAACCAGCACGAACCTGAATAGTTACGATTAAGCGGGAGAAAGGCCATGATGTGGCCCATTCGAGTGTTGGTTGCCGATGATTGCCCGACGGCGCGTGGATTGATCCAGATGATTTTGGAGCAGGATCCACGGATCAAGGTGGTGGCAATGGCTGGCAATGGCAAGGAGGCTTTGGCTTGTGTTGAGAAGGGTGGCATAGATTTGGTCACCTTGGATATCAGTATGCCGGTGATGGATGGTTTACAGACCATCAGCCGCATTATGGCCACTGCTCCCTTACCTATTGTAGTCATCTCCGGTACGGCAAGCTCGGAGACCGCTTTCAAGGCGTTAGCCAGTGGTGCCTTGGAGGTGATTGCCAAGGATGAGATTGACTATGAAAATCCGCAGGTTTTCCGCCGTAAAATCATGCTGTTGAGTACAGTAGCAGTCGGCAATACGGGAGCGGAAAAAAAGAGCACGCTGTCCGCACCCGCCGCAGCAAAACCGTTGACAGCGCTGGCGGTTCGACATGATTTGCGTGGATATTATGCCAAACTGGCGCAAGCAGACCAGCAGCCAACCGGTAAGGGGAGTGCGTCGGTGCCCTCCGTGCCAGAAACAGGTGCATTGCTGCAACGCGGTGGCGTGGTGGTGATTGCCTCTTCGACTGGTGGTCCCAAGGTTTTGGCAGGCATATTACGTGCTTTGCCGAGCAATTTTCCCTATCCCGTCATCATCAGTCAACATATTGTTCCCAGTTTTATCCACAGTTTAATCAAATGGCACAGCGGTTTGACTGCTCTGCCCATGCAATTGGCCAAAGCCGGGGAGCGGGCCCAGGCTGGGACAATCTATTATGCGCAACCGGAATATCATTTAAGCATAAGCGGAGAGGGTGAATTTGTTTTGACTGCCCCGGTTGCCAACGAATTTTTTTGTCCTTCTGGGGATAAATTATTGGCATCGGCGGCACAATGTTATGGCAGGCGCACTATAGCCGTTGTCTTGACTGGGATTGGTGATGATGGGGCCAAGGGTGCAGGAGCGGTGCATGCTGCCGGGGGGGTGGTGATAGCCCAGGATGAGGCCACTTCGATTGTCTACGGCATGCCCAAAGCGGTCGCCGATGCTGGTTATGCCCATTATATATTGCCTGCTGGCGAGATTGACGGGCAGTTGCTGCGTTTGCTGACAGCACCGGCATCGGAGAACAGTAATGGCTTTTTGCGCAGCAGACAGTAAAAGGTGGGTAAATGATTTGTAACTATTCAGATTCGTGCTGGCTCGCCAGCTCTACCCCCATGGGGATGCTGTGCGGATTGGCGCAAAAATGCGCGCCAATCCGCACAG
>NZ_RXIU01000093.1 GCF_004217665.1 Candidatus Magnetaquicoccus inordinatus
GGTACTGTCTCTGGCGGAACCGTCTCTGGCGGCACTGTCTCTGGCGGCACTGTCTCTGGCGGTACCGTCTCTGGCGGCACGGTCTCCGGTGGCACCGTCTCTGGCGGAACCGTCTCTGGTGGCACCGTCTCTGGTGGCACCGTCTCTGGTGGCACTGTCTCTGGTGGCACTGTCTCTGGTGGCACGGTCTCTGGCGGTACTGTCTCTGGCGGTACTGTCTCCGGTGGTACCGTCTCTGGCGGTACTGTCTCTGGCGGCACGGTCTCTGGCGGCACCGTCTCTGGCGGAACCGTCTCTGGCGGTACTGTCTCTGGCGGTACTGTCTCTGGCGGCACTGTCTCTGGCGGCACTGTCTCTGGCGGTACTGTCTCTGGTGGCACTGTCTCTGGCGGCACCGTCTCTGGCGGCACCGTCTCTGGCGGTTGGGTTACCGCTTGCGGCATATCTACCAATAATTGGCTGCTGCTCGCTTGCGTGACAAAACCATCGCTGACCGTCACTTGTACCCCTAAAACGATCTGTCCACCGCTATAATTGACCGCTGTTGCCTGCAAATCCGGGATTGTCCAAGAGATGGCATGTCCGGATGCGTTGGTTTCCACAACCTGCAGATCTGAAGGAGAGATAATCCAGGTATGGTCGGGACCAGCCACTCCCTTATTCAATACCACTCCGTCAGGAACGCCAGTCAACTGCAAATTGCCATCAATAAACTCCGAACCATCTCGATCCACTTGCGATATTTGCAGTTGCAAAGCCAGTGAACCATCGCTACCGTCTGGAGTGGCATTCATCTGCATAGTCACCCCATCCACCTGGCCATTCTCATGCACCAGAACTCCTGCCGTAGTCGAACGCATGTAGACGATGTCTTTATTGCTCACCTGCACTTGCAACTGAAAATTGCTGCCACTGTCCGCCGTGGGTGTCACGGTCAAACCAGGCACCGACCAGGCTATAGCTTTGCCTGTGGCGGTACTGGCCGTTACCGTCAAATCACTCACTGCCAAACTCCAGGTTCCATTGGCCCCCGGAGTACCCACATTCAAGGTTGCCCCCTCTGGCAGACCGGAAATCACAATTGAACCGGTCAACGATTCCGAACCATCGGCATCAGTCAAGGAAATCTGCAAATTGAGCGGTATTCCGGAATCCTCTGTCCCCTGTGCTGCCGAAAAGGAGATGTTGATTGGTGCAGCGGCCTCGGCATAACGCGCTCCAACTGAAGCACCGGTTGGATTATAAGAGCCCGTTGTTGAAGCAACCGGCGGAGCTACAACCAACTGCACCTGCCCCGTAGAGCTCAGACTGTCAAAACCATCACCAATGCTGACCTGCAAACCCACCTCTACCGTACCACTGCCCCCACCAGGAAGAGTCACCTGCAGGTTGGGAACAGCCCAGGCAATCGGTTGCCCCTCGGCATTGCTGGCAGTCACCTGCAAATCGGATTGGGAAATCATCCAGGTATGGGCGCTATCGCCTGCTTGACCAATATTCAAAGTGGCGCCATCCGGCAAGCCGGTCAACAACAAATGACCATCAATAAACTCTGATCCATCCAAATCGCTTAAAGCCAGTTGCACACCCTGGCCACTGGCGGTATTACTGATTTGCGCCGTATCCGCCTGAGCAGATACTTGCACCATGATCGGCTTCATGGTCAGCACTTGGCTGCCACCGGGACCGCTCAGATTAAGCTGTACACCCAACTGCACATTCTCCCCACTGTTGGCAGCAAGGTTCATCTGCAATCCAGGAACTGCCCAACCTCCCCCCATGCCACTGCTGTCAGCGCTGCTCGCCTGCAAATCGGCGGCTGAAATAATCCAGGTATTATCCGCTCCTGCCACCCCTTTGTTGAAGGTGACTCCCGCCGGAACTCCGGTCAAAACCAGCTCACCTGCACTCAGCAAACTACTGCTGGCATCCGTACTGGGCAAAAAAAGATCAAAAGCCACTGAACCGTCTTCCACTGCCGCAGCCACGGCAGAATAAGACCCCAGCACGGCTGCGAACTCCGATGTACTGGATTGCTCTGTGGTTGTCATTGTTCGACTCCTTACGACCTGCGATAAAAAGGGGTGGTGAAGGTTATACAAAAACGCCGTTTATGATGATGCAAAAAAGAATCCAATAAAATAATACAATCAATATCAATACCTTATAAAACAACCCCCTCCCCAAAAGGCAGACAAATCAAAGCAAAAGGTCACAAAATGTAAAACAACTCACGCCCTGCCAGCAACAGCAACAAAATAATTCAATAAATTTCAATATTTTAACCATAACTGTCATAATTTTTTACATGTAAAAGAGAGTTACAAAAAAGCCACTATCTCTCTCGGAATGCCTGATCAATCGAGGCATATATTGGCTTAAGTAGATATTCCATAAGCGTTTTTGCCCCAGTATGAATATCGGCCTGTACCACCATCCCCGGCAACACCTCATTGACTTTGGCTTGGCTGCCGACATGATCCTTATGCAGACGAACCAACGCCTTGTAATAGGGCTCTTTACCCTCTCCCTCCTGAAAAGTGGTCGGCGAGATCGATTCCAAGGTGCCTTCGATCCCGCCATAGCGCGCATAATCGTAGGCCAGCACATTGACCGTCACCCGTTGCCCTACTGCCAGATGACCCACATCCAGGGTACGAATCCGCGCTTCCACATAACGCACTGGACCGATTGGCACAATTTCGGCGATGGTGGCCCCAGGAGCCAACACCCCACGCACCGTTTTCACCGGCATCTCCTGGACAATGCCATGCACCGGCGACCGCACCTCCAAACGGGCCACCCGATCCCTGTTTTGCATCAACCCCTCCTCGACTTTGCTCAGATCGGCGGTAACCTTGCTCAACTCACCTTGCGCTTTCTCACGCAGTTCATCCTCCCGTTTGGCCAGATCCAGCAAAATTTCCTGCTGGGCCTTTTCCGCTTTGCTCTGCAGATCATGATTGCGCTGCAATTCGCTTTCGGCATCATTCAACTGTTGCTCTACACGAATCAGATCCTGTCGCGAGGTAGCTCCACTGCGCAGACCGCTTTCCAGAGAGGCTTTTTCCTCTTTGACCAAACGAATGCGATTGCTAAAAAATTTACCCATGCCACGCAACTGCTCCTGCTCCAAACGATGGCTCTCGGCCTGCGCCTGCAAAAGCAGGCGCTGACTTTGCCGTGCCTGTCGTTGCGCCTGCAAGAGCTGTTGTTGACTCTTCAGCACCGCGACAAATTCAGCAGACACTTTGCCATAGTCCGCCTCATTGTCATCGAGAAAAGCGCGCAAGCGGGCTTGCCAGGCCAATAAAGTGGCCTGTTCGGAGCGCACCTGTTGCAGTGCGGTAAGGGCAGCATGGGTATCGAGACGCACTAAAATCTCGCCCTCTTGCACAATTTGCCGCTCTTTGACCAAAATCTCCTGCACAATCCCCCCCTCCAGATGTTGAATACGCTGGACCGGAGCGGCGGCGATTACCTGCCCGGAAGCATGGGTCATCTCATCCAGGGAAAAGGAGCTGGCCCACAGACAAAACAGAATCAAGGCCACAGAGATCAACAACAAGGCACTGCGCAGCAAACGCGGCAGCTCTGACTCCTCGAACAGTACCGATTGCGCGAGATAACGATTGCGCTGATAGGTAATCACCGGCAAGCTGGTCTTGTTGGCAACCGCAAGCTGTAGCGGTGAGCCTGGCGCCTTGCCTGCAGCAGGAAGAGCTGGTTGTTCGTTCATGCCGACTCCTTGAGAATCTGCGCTAATACCTCGGCTGTGGGGCCTGCCAGACGCAACACACCCCGCTCCAAATAAAAAATGCGTTCGGCCAGACGCATATGACTGGGTCTATGGGTTACCAACAGCAAGGTGACATGTCCACGCAAACGGCGCACAATCGCCATAAATGCTTGATCGGCCTCCTGATCCAAAGAACTGGTGGGTTCATCCAGGAGCAGGATCCCGCCACCGCTACTGTTGCGCAACAGAGTGTTGGCCCGCAGATAAAGACGGGCAAGAGCCAATTTTTGTACAAACCCGGCCGACAACAAGGCATACTGCGCAGAGGCATCCTGCATCTGTCCAGAAACCCAGGTGTGCAAACCCTCTGGCAATTTTTCAATGGCCGGCAGCAGAGTCGCCTGCCGACAGGCTTGCAGGATCTCCTCATCACTGGCCAGGGGATTGCCAAGGCGCAGATTATCGGCCAACGTACCATAAAAAAGGCGATTGGATTGTGGCAGATAGGCAATGCCTCGGCGCAAGGTCAGCGGATTGAGGCGACGAATATCCATGCCATCGATACGAATCTGCCCCGCTTGCGGCGCATACAGCCCGGCCAACAGTTTCAAGATGGTCGATTTGCCAGAACCGTTGGGACCAATGATGGCGACACACTCTCCGGCTTTGATCTCACAGGAGAGGCCGGCCAAGGCCGGTTCGGCCTCTGCGGAGTAGCGCACTCCCACACCGGCAAAGGAGATCTGGCCGCGAAAAAAATGGCTCGGCTCAGGGGGCGCAAACTCCTCCTGTTCTGGCTGGGCATTCATCAAGGCATTGATCTGCTGAATATCGGAGTGCAAATGCCGCAGATGGGTAATGGCATGCAGTGCGGTTTGCATGGGCGACAGCACCTTCCAGACCAGAATCATGATGGCCACCAAAGCGCCACCGCTCAACTCTCCTGCCATCACCTGTAAAACTGCGGCACTGATGGTGGTGACCCCGGTGGAGACCACCAAGATGTGTGACAGGGTTTGCGCCAAGGTATTGATCTGTTCACTTTGTCGATTGGCCTCCGCGGCTTGGGCGGCCAAAGCACGAAAGCTTTCCATACGGATAGTTTCGCTGCCACATTGGCGAATGGTGGCCATTTTACTGCAGCTCTCCATGACAAATTCCTGCTTGCGACCATTGGCCAGACGGCTGCGTGTCTGGGCTTGCGCCACCGATGGCTGCATGGACCACCAGAGCAGAGCAAACAAAAGGATGGCCAGGAGGGGGATAAAGGCCAACATCCCTGCCAACATGCCGATGACCAGCAACAAAAGCAGTGAGAAAGGCAGGTCAAAAAAGAGCAGCGCCATCGGGGTAGTCAAAAAGGCACGCAGGGCATCAAACTCCTGCAAACGCGCCACCTGCACCCCTACCGGCGCCCGTTCGATCAAAAAGGTTGGCAAGGAGAGAATGCGTAAAAAGGTGGAACAGCCGATCATGCCATCCAGTCGGGCCCCGATATAGACCATCATTTGCGCGCGACTGCGCCGCATCAACCAATCAAACAACAGGGCCAAAGCGCTGCCGACCAATAAATGGTATAAGGTCTCCAAAGAGCGGCTGCCCAACACCCGATCATAGACCGTCATGACAAACAGTGGAAAAACCGCCTGCAACAAGGTCAGCAACAATGAGAGCAGCAACAGAGGGCCCAAGGCGGGTCGAAAACGTTGGGTGACCATGGCAAACCAACCAGAGCGTGCCTGTTGGGCCTGGCGCTCTTCCAGATCGAGCGGGGAAAAATAGCAGGCTATGCCATCCAGATCGTCGCCATCCGGCAAACCAATGCGTGCGGATTGCGGGTCGTAGACCACCAAAGTTTGCCCAGAATCACGCAACAACAAATATGCCTGGCCAGAGTTGCTTATAAACAGGCAAGGCACCCGCCGGGGATGAATATCGTTCAGGGCGCAGCGTTGCACATGGCTGTTAAAGGAGAGGCGCGCCAAGGTATCGCGCAGAGCAGTCAAATCAAGAGGGTGTGCAGTAAAAGGCAGAGCATCGGCTACTGCCCGCCAGTCACCATGATAGCCCAAAGCCACCAGCAGGGGCAGCAACAGAGCACCCAAAGCGCTGCGCTGATGATTTTCCAGCAGCACACCCGATAATGCCAAGGATGGCTGCAGCAATTTGGCCATAGCCAGCCATTCGGGATTTTCTGCGCGGAGAATGGGATCGCTATGGGCAAGCATCCTTATCCTCCTGTTGTTGCTGAGTTGTCCTTGACCGGCCACAAGCAGCCATCACGCAGGGTCAAGACACGATGGGCAAGCGACAGCAATGAAGGACGCTGACTGATAAGAATGAGCGTACATTGGTCACGCAAAGCCAACAAGGCCTGGCGGACTCGTTCATCGCCATTGCCATCGATGGCCATATTGGCCTCATCAAACAGCAGCAAACGTGGTGGAGTGACCAAAGCACGAGCAATTACCAAGCGCTGTTTGATACCGCGCGGGATCATCTCCTGGTTGCCATCATCGATGAGGGTGTCATAGCCTTTTGGCAAGGCCAGGATAAACTCCTCGACCCCGAGCAGGCGCGCCGCCTGTTTGGCCGATTCGCTCCACTCTTCGCGAAACATGTGCAGATTTTCCAGTAAGGTACCACGCAACAACACCCCTTCCTGAGGGATATAGGTGATACCGTCAGGCCGATGCTGGTAAGGATCCAAGGCATCCACCCGGACTATACCGCTGCCTGGCGCAAAAATACCCATGATCAAGGAGAGCAGAAGAGTTTTGCCACTGCCGTTGGCACCGATAATGGCGATGGTCTCACCGGCCACTACCTGGAGGGAGAGATTGCGCAATACCGGTTGCTGTCCATCCACTGGAAAGGTCACCTGCTGCAAACAGAGGCTTGCCCCTTGCGGGGAGTTTTTTTGCTGTCGAAAGGAGAGGGTTGCACTCTGCTCACGGCAGAGAGGCTCCTCTTGTGCCGCAACTCCCCTCTCCTCACCCTGCAAAGCTGTGCCTGTAGGCCCCTCCTCCTCTCCCTGCAATCCCTGGGCAAAGAGCTCTTCCAGACGGTTACGTGCGATACGAATCGATTGAAAGCGGGCCCATATTCCGACAGCCGTTTGCAGCGGTTGCAGCGCCCGGCCAGCCAGCATCGAACAAGCCACCAAACCACCAACAGTCAACTGCTGCTCAATCACCTGCATGCCACCCATACTGACCATGGCAATGGTGGCCAGTTGGGAAAAGAAAAAACCGGTATTTTGTGCATCGGCACCATGCAGACCGATCTCTTGCACTTGTGCAGCGGCATCGGTCAACAACTGCTCATGGCGGCGTGCCATACTGAACTCCAAAGCCAGCGCCTTGACGATAGAGATGGCGCTGAGCGTTTCTATAATAAAGTGCAAACGCCGTTCATTATATTTTTCGCTCTCTTGAATTTTCCGGTACAAAGAGCTTTGCCAATACCAGGCAGCAAGGGCATACAGCAACAACAAACAAACGGGCACCCAGACCAAACCACCAGCCAGATGATGGATCAAAAGCAGATAGAGCAAAACAAAGGGAAGTTCCAAGAGCACCAAAGCCGCCTGCCCCGAATAAAACTCCTTCAAGGTCAGGACAGCCGCCAAACGTTCGCTCTGCACAGCTACCGAGCTTTGCGCAAACCTGCTCCAGGGCAGATGCAACAGATGCTGCATGGCCGTACAAGAGGCTTGATATTCAAAGCGAGAACCGATCCAACCAGTGATCAGGGAACGACCAAAACGCAGAAGAGACTCCAGAAGCAAAGCAGAAAAAACACCGACCAACAGCCACTGCAAGGTACTGATGGCGGAAAAACGAATGATCCGATCATAAATTTGCAACAACACCAGGGGCAAAACCAGAGAGAGCAGGTTGATCATCAAAGAGATCAACAACAGTTCCGCCAGATAGGGTCGCACGACGGAAAATGGGGTGAGCTTTTGCAACCACTCCTTCTGGGTAAGCAAATGCTTCTCTTCCCTCATACGCACTTCCTCATGAGTGGAATAAAGCGCTGCAACCACTCCTGCATGACAACCAAGGAACTGTTTTCCTTCATACCTTCTTCCTCAAGGTGCGGGGCCACACTGACAGGTAAAGCGATGCATGATCTCAATCAATCGCGCCTTTTTGATGGGTTTGGTCAGATGAAAATTGCATCCGGCATGTTGACTGCGCTCTTGTTCCCCAGACAGGGCATGGGCAGTAAAAGCGATGATGATGGTGGGATCTCGGCCATTTTCCCGTTCCCATTGGCGAATGAGGCCTGTTGCCGTATAGCCATCCATGATGGGCATCTGCACATCCATCAAAATCAGATCAAACCTCTGCTGTTTTACCTTTTCCACAGCTTCGACGCCATGGTTGGCAACCTGTACAGTGAAAGGAGTGTTTTTCAGGAAAGCTTGCACCAAGATCTGATTGTCCTCCGAATCCTCCACCAGCAATATTGTCTTATTCCGGCAGTCCGCTGCAATGTGGGGGGCAGGGGCAGGTGTCTGCTGTGGTGGAGTGCTCTCTGGCAGAGGCAAACGCAGATGGAAACAGCTCCCAGCCCCCAAGCGGCTGGAAACATTTATTTCTCCACCCATACGTTGCACCAATTGCCGACTCACTGCCAAACCCAGACCGGTGCCGCCAAAGCGCCTGGTGACACTTGCCTCCACCTGGGAAAAGAGCTCAAAAATAGTGTCCAGATCCTTTTCATCAATACCGATCCCGCTATCCTCAACCTCCAAATGCAGCCATTGACTCTCCTCCTGTTCCGCCCAGGCACGCAAGGTGACTTGACCCTGTTCGGTAAATTTTATGGCATTGCCAAGCAGGTTGAACAAGACCTGACGCAGACGCAGGCGATCTCCTATAACCCAACGGGGCAGCAGGGGATGGATAGTCAAGACGATGGGCAATCCCTTTTCATCGGCAATCACTTTCAACAGTTCGCAAACCTCCTGCAGCAGCTCCGGCAAAGAAAAACGTGCGGGAAAAATCTCCAATTGATCGGCTTCCATTTTGGAAAAATCCAAAATTTGATTGATCAAATCGACCAAACCATCACCTGCCTGTTGCAATTTACGCACATAGTGTTGTTGTTCTGGATTTAACGCTGTTTCCAACAGAACATCCCCCATACCGATGACCACATTCATCGGGGTACGGATTTCGTGGCTCATGGTAGCCAGAAAGATGCTTTTGGCCCGATTGGCCGCTTCGGCCTGATCTCTGGCTTTTTGCAGGGCAATCAATTGTTTACCCAAAAGATGGAAGGCAAAAGCAATCGCCGATCCTCCCAACAACCAGATTAGTCCATGCGACCAAAGAACAGCGCTGGCACTAATATGGGATAAAAGCAGATAAGGAGCCAGTGGCACCGACACTCCCACTCCCCCCCGCACATCACCCACTTGGTAGCCTTGGTGACCGTGACATTTCAAACACCCTTCGGTAGTCACCAAAGGCTGCATCAAACGTAAATATTTTTCTCCCTCTATGGAAGCAAAGGTCATAATCTCCTTTGCCCCTTTTTCAAAAGCCAGTAGTGCCTCAGTTTCCCACGGATCGGGGGCATTGTTGGGATTCAAATATTTCAAACTGGTGATTCGACCGCGAATACCATAGAGCTCAGCAAAATCGGACATCAACTGCCGCAACATATAGGCAGGATTCATCAGAGTCAGTTGGCGGCCAGAGGGGGTTACAAGATCACGTTCAGGGATGTGGGCGAGATAGGGACTGGGAGGGGTGCGCTCATCGACCGGAACATAGACACCACCATGGGAGGTGGCCCAGAGACGAAAGGCGACATCCTTTTCAAAGTTGGCACGGGCAACGCTAATCAGGAGCTGTTCGGTTTGTTGATTTTCGTTGTAATGATTCCAAGCCAGAGAGAGCAGAATCAAGGTGCTCCAGATCAGCAGCGCCAGAAAAAAGCGACTGTTCATCCATGGGGGAGGTTGCCAGTTCAGGTGTTTCATCCGACCCTCCGTTCGCAGCAATTTCTGCCTGATGGACCGCCTGTTTCCAGGCGCGTACTGCCTGCAGCCAGGCAGTTCGAGCAGAAAGAAAGGCCAATTTATTGGCTGGGGTTTCGGCAGTCAGCCAGTTATGCCAAGCCAATTCTTCACTTTTTTTCGCGGCATTGACCAGCTCTGCTGCCCGCAGAGCTTGGGCAAACCATTTATTGCTCATTACATTCCCCCAGATAATACATACTCATTTCAGGATAACGTGAAACGGCTACAGGAAACAATCCCCAGATGCAAAAAAAATGGTTCAATGGGGAGCAGGAGGTTGCAGACGATCGGCCTCGCGGAGAGCCGGAAAGAGTTTAGCCCACAAGAGGGTGACGGCAATGGCACCCAGACCACCGAAGATGGCGGAACCGACCACACCGAGAAAGCGAGCGGCCACACCACTTTCAAATTCGCCCAATTCGTTGGAGGCGCTGATAAAAAGACCAGATACCGCTGAGACACGTCCGCGCATGGCATTGGGGGTTAAAATCTGCACCAAATTTTGCCGGACGAAGACGGAGATGGAATCGGCTGCTCCGGCCACCATCAAGGCCATCATGGAGAGAAGCACAGAACGTGACAGAGCAAACACCAATGTAGCCAAGCCAAAGAGCGCCACCCCACCCAGCATCCAGTAACCGAGACGACGGCGCAGGGGATAGAAAGCCAAAAGCAGAGTCATGCTGCCGGCGCCCAGGGCAAACACGGAGCGCAATTGACCAAATCCTTCCGGACCAATATCCAAAACATCTTTGGCAAAAGCGGGCAGCAAAGCGGTCACACCGCCGAGCAGCACCGCAAACAGATCCAAAGAGATGGCACCGAAGACAGCCTTGCTGCCCCAAATATAGAATAATCCTTCGCGGATCATGGTCAGACGGGAGCCATTGTTTGACGCGGGAGGTCGCGTATTGACGGGCAGATAGTATAACCAAAGAGCCGCCAACAGTGAAAACAGATAGAGCAGTGCGGCGCTGGCATTGGCGACAACTGGTGAATCAGCAGTCAACAGGCCACCCAACCAGGGGCCCAGGATCATCCCCCCTTGCACACCAAGGGTATTCCAGGCAATCGCCCCTGGCAACACCTCGGCAGGCACCAGAGTGGGAGACATGGCCATGGCGGCGGGCATGGCAAAGGTGCGCGAGATACCAAAAAATGCGGAAACAATAAAGATCAAAGGCAGGGAGGGAGTCGCCTCCGCCGCAAGCCAGGTAAAAGCCAAAGAGCAGAAGAGTTGCAAAAGGATACAGGAGAGAAAGATGCTGCGGCGGTCATAACGATCGGCGACCGCACCGGCGACCAGAGCCAAGGCAAACATCGGCAAAAATTGCACCAGGCCCAACATCCCTACCAAAAACATGCTCTCTGCCTCATCAAGAGTCAGACGCGCCGTGCTGTAGACTACCCAACCAATGGCCACCCCTTGCAAAAAAGTGGCGATATTGCCGGTAATGCGTGACAGCCAATAGGTGGTAAAGGCACGATGACGAAAAACAGCATGCGGGGAGATAGCTTCACTCATCAACAGGCATCCAAGCAAGCAAAGATCTGCCACTGGGCAGCGGAATCAAGGGATGGCTTGCAGAGATCGACCATCGACAATCTCAAAGCGAGCCAGGGTAGACACGGGTGAATCTTCGTCTCGCACATCCTCCAGAACGCGCAGAGTGATTTCTGCACGTGTTGGAATAATCTCAATCACACCATAACCCCGTTTTTCGCTATAGGAGAGCAGGCAATGGGGATTTTGTGCGGCATGGCGATTGGTTGCCTCCTGGTTGCGGCCACTGCGCGAGGTAATACTGGTACCGATACATTCGCTGGCAACAATGGGGGAGCGCACATCATAGGGATTGTGATGCACATTGGCTAGCCAATGATAATGGATATCTCCACCAACCAGCAGAGGATTGCGTGGACGATAGTGCAGCAAAAGATCCAAAAGGCGTTGTCGTGCCTCTGGATAACCGTCCCAACGATCCCGAGAGGCCATGACCCCATACCCCTCTTGATAGTTTCCTGGGGTAAAGCGGCTTTGCGTGACGATAATATTCCAAAGAAAAGGCACAGAGGCGCTGGCCTGCAACCCCTCCTCCAGCCATTGTTCCTGCGCCCTGCCCAACATGCTGCGGCTGGGATGGGGAGAGGAGCAGCCACTATTGCCGGAAACAGCGCTATCCTCTGGACAGAGTGGAGGATCCCGATATTGCCGACAATCCAAAAGATGAAACTGCGCCAAACGACCAAAGGAGAGCCGATCATAGAGGCGCAGTTCTGCTCCTTGTTGCAGACCGCGCAAAGCATTTTGCAAGGTGCGCAGTCGCAAGGGCATATGTTCATAGTAGGCTTGATAGGCGGCAGCACGAAGCGCCGGAAAGGATTCTGTACCATAGATGGAGTGAAGCCCGGCATAATCATTTTGCACTTCATGGTCATCCCAGACCACCAGCCATGGACAATGGGCGTGCATGGCTTGCAGCAAAGGATCGCTTTTGTAGAGGGCATAGCGTTGGCGAAAATCGGCCAGGGTGCGTGCGACAGGCAAAGCATGGGCACGCACATTGCGTTGGTTCACCTCCTTTGCCCCAGCATATTCATAAATATAATCGCCAACAAAAAGGAGCAGATCCAACCCCTCCTGCTGCATCGCCCGATAGGCGGCAAAAAAGCCATTTTCCCAATTCTGGCAGGAGGCATAGGCAAAACGCAGCTTCGTGGGCAGACTCTCTGTGTGCGGCAGGGTGCGGGTGCGCCCGCGACTGCTATAGTGTCCACCGACATAAAAATGATAGTGATACCAGCAATCGGCTTGCAGGCCACTGACTTCAACGTGCACGGCATGGGCCAACTCCGGCAAGGCCAGGGCAGCTCCTTGGGCAACCACTCGGTGTGGATCATCGGCTGCAAACACCTGCCAGGCGACGGAAACTGTTTGTTCGGGGGCGATTTCATCGCTCAACAAACGGGTCCAGAGGACAAAACCATCCGGGCTGGGAGAACCGCTGGCCACCCCCAAGCCAAAGGGGGAACGCTGCAAGGCGTTGAGAGGTTCGGCGGCCTGCAAACGAAGCGGCGAGTGCATCTCCACACTCAGCAAAAGAAGCCATTGCAGTACTTCCCGACGACTCAACAGTAGTTTTTGGCGTTGCATTGCACTCACTCCTGGTCTCAAACCCGTGTGGCAGCGGTGACACAGGGCAATCGCATTTGCCAATTTCTTCACTGTTGCCACAAGCGAAACTGTGCATGTCGGGCGTCCGCCCTCCCAAAGAGTGCCCCTGCGGGGCACAAATCTGTGCGGCGTGCG
>NZ_RXIU01000094.1 GCF_004217665.1 Candidatus Magnetaquicoccus inordinatus
GATTATCTCCTCCTGGTGGGTGCAGGGCAAAACCCTGCTGGTAATGTGCGGCGTTTCACAAAAGCGAATGCTTAAGCATTCGCGCACGCCGCACCGATTTGTGCCCCGCAGGGGCACTCTTTCATTAGCAGGGCGGACGCCCGACATGCACAGTTTCGCTTGTGGCAACAGTGAAGAAATTGGCAAATGCGATTGCCCTGCTTGTTATAACATCTGCCGATACCCACACCACCTTCACAGTAAAACCTTCTCCAGCAGCAGTCACACTGGCTCGCCTGCAGGAATTGGTATATCCTCAAACAAAGGCTGACAGTACAGTCGATAACACACTTCCACCCTCAGGACAGCACCATCATGAGTCAATCCACTGCCCAACCAGCCAATCAACCGACACAGCCAGCCCACACCATGCCGCCGGAAAAACCGCTCGTCCCCCGCCTGCAACGTCTCTTCGCAGGAAAGCCGCAAGAGGATGTGATTCTTGATCCCGATAATCCAAACCTGATCATGGAACGCAAAGAGCAGAGTTCATCCTCTGACTGAGAGCAAGAAGCTGTTGTATCCACAGCCATACGGTGTGACGTCTGGTCCCCTGTTCTGTTCACTGCAACAGGGTGCGTATCATCTTCAGCTCCACTAGGCGGTTATCTGCTTTTGACGTTTTTCAAATACTTCCAGCAACTTCCAGTAGACTATTGGCACATCCAACAAATGCTCCCACTGCACACAGTGCAAGACAACCTCCTGCTCATGGCGAAACTGCCACTGGCTGCGCTGTGGATCCAAATAGCTTTGCTCACCAAAAAAGCCGCCCGTGCGCACCACTTCTACGATACGCCCGGCCCTATCCACACAACTTATTTCACCTTGCTCAATCAGCCATAAATGGGCCCCTTGTTGCGCGGGAACCACTCCGCTATTACTCAACACCATCCGCTCCATGGCCCCGGCAATTCTGCCCAAGGTCAAGGGAGTGGTATGCTCTCCAAACAACCAGGTCTTGCGCAAAAAGCTGACCTTGGCCATACGCGCCACCATCTGTTCCATCAAGCCATTGCGAATCAAAAAGGCGCGCATCTGCTCGGTTGCAAACTGAATGACACTGCAATGAGAGACCGTGCGATAGGTCCATTGCCGGCGACAGATGGATCGATCTGCGCTATGCTCATGGGAAGTCTGTTCTTCCACGCTGCCATCATTGTGGCTCTTATCCACAGCCCGTTCTGGTTGACTGCCAAACAGGGATTCACCACCGATAAAGGAGCCAAATGCCAACAAATTCATCACATTGGCAGAAGCATTCAAATAGGCAACCGTGCCGGATACAATCATATCCAACTGTTCATGCTCATCATTATCGCGACGACCACGACGAATAATGGTTCCCGCATTATGATCCACAACCGGACAGGCTAACAATTCACGAATCTCTGACAAAGGTGCTGTGGGAAAAATCTCCTGCAGATAACGCTCCGCCCGTTCCAGACGATAATCACGATCTCCTGGAATCAAGACATCCTCCGCACCAAAGGAGGATTCGGAACCAATCTCCATCTCCTGTGTGGTTAAGTTGCGGGCAATATGGGCCAAAATCAACCGTTTCGACTTGTCATGACGAAAATCCTCTGCCACACCGTGAATCATGCCACCGCCTATATCCAACTTTTTCAAGGTCGCCGGTCGCAAATAATCCTCTTTAATCTTCTCCATAAAGGCAGCGGAAACCTGCCCGGCCCCATCGCCGACCATTCCATCCAACACCTTGAATGCCGACAAATCCGCCCAATGGGCATAGGTATGTTCATTGTTCTCCTCATCCCAGGCCCGAAACAAAAAGAGGCTGGTCTCCAAAGGATGCGGAGAGTAGATTGGCATGACCTGCAAACCATCGCAATCATTCCACTCAGCAAACTTCAAATCGCGGATCTGAAATAATTGCGCAAATTTATCTTCACTGAGCGACATGAGAGCCGCAAATTTTTTGCTTACTGATGATCTGACCAAAGGGGTGGCAAAATATTTTAAGCGCTGATCGGTTTGAATCAGAGCTGGAAGACCCGCAAAATGGTCATCATGGGCATGGGTGTGAAAAATACCTTCCACATCATTGATATCCAATCCCAATGCCGACAACGACTGCAAAATCCCAGGGCTGGCATCGATCAAATAGATGCGCCCGCGAAACATGATCATACTGCCCATGCTGGGACGATTGACATCCCAGCCATCCCCCTCACCGGTATGGATGACTGCAAAATGGTGCTGTTTCAGTTGATGCCGACCCAGTGGATAAGGAGATTCATAGCTCACCCCAGGTGGCAAATTGAGATCCACCTCTGTGGATTCGCCACGGAAGGAAAAGGTATAGCGGTTGAATCCAGAGCGTTCGACAGTCACCCCGTTACGAATCTCCAGGGGCTTATCTTCCACTTCCAGCGTATCAAGAAAATCGGCTGGCGAACGGATAGTGCCAAAAGCAAATTTTAATTTGATGCGCATCATGATCTCCGCCAGCTCTTCATCGATACCGCTGGCGAGAATCTCCTCTTTGGAGATCAATCCATAGTTGCCTCGGTAGATATAGGCCATCTGGGCCCGTACCTGGGCAGCAGATCCAATCAACAAAGGTTTGATGCCGGTGTTGTTGGGATGCTTGGGAATAATGATCCCCTGGCGATATAACATTTGCAGCACAGGAAACTCAGCCAGGTTGGCAAATCCACCATTCTGCACCAACACATCGGACAACAAGATGACATTGGGACCGGTTTCAAAGGAGACACCATCCTTGCTGGTAGTGCTGATATAGCCTCGGCGCATCAGATGTTTTACCACTTCGCTGGGACATCCGCAGAGAATATAGAGACCCGCCTCTGGAATCTGCAACCAAAAGACCCCAGGGGCCACCTGCAGGGTCAACAGGTTGCGCATAGCAACCCGCATCGCCACCTCCGCCTGCTGACGAATGACAATCTCTTTTTCCAACTCGATAGTACGGGCGCGCACCTGTCGTCTTAACAGCAAATTACCCACAAAGAGCAACACCAGCATTCCGACTGCACCAGCAGCAACCGGTAACACCCATTTGGGAAATGGTTTTTTTGATCCACCCTCATACCATACATTAAACGATGTATAATACAGTGACTCACTGTCGGCTTTCATTGCGTGCAGATCACGATCCAGCGCCTTCAGCAGATCGGTACTGCGCCCTTTCGGAGCAGCAAAACGCACCTCCATCGGACAACAAACAATGGGACTTTTATGCGCAGCATATCCCTTGTCGATCATCATCCCAGCCGAACGGGAGATGATACCGGCATCGGCATCGTTATCGGCAACAGCTTGTAATACCGCTTCATAATCCACTTGATCCAACGGAAATATCTTGATACCCAACTGTGCAACCAGAGCCTTGAATCGGGTATAGTAGACATCATCGCGCATGCCAGCGACAATACGATCTTTTAATTTTGGTAAGGCATCCAAATCGGGATTCCAGACATAGATCTGTCCCCAGTTGGAAAAGGCCGTCTCATCGGAAAAATCAAATTGCTCTGCCCGTTCTGGGGTATGGGCAATCGCCACCTGAAGATCAATTTCACCATTTTGCAAACGTTGATAACTCTCAGCCCAGGTACCAAAAATATATTCCAGCTTCCAATCATGTTTGGCGGCGGTATGCTCCAATAAATCGATATAAAAACCTTTTATAGCCCCATTTTTATCCGCAAACACTCCCGGTTCATTTTGATACACACCTACTTTGACGGTGCGACCAATACTATTATTGCCCGCATGCACGGGGTATGCAGAAAGAAAAAGCGCCAAGATGAGCAGCAGCCTGATGAGTGGTCTACAAAACCATGACATGGCAATCACTACTCCTTCCATGGTGGGAGCGGCGTGGGTTGAAAAATGTGGAGACTGGAAGAGCTGTATCTGCACCGAAAATCTGTTCACTGATAGCGGTTTTTTATAACACAGCCAAGAAATTGCCTGCCACAAAAAAAGAGAGCTGAACCGATGAAAGCAGGTTATATGCCAACAATAATTACTATAGAAAATCTACATTTCAATTTTGTTGCTATAATAGTCGATATACCAAGCTACAAATCGTTCAATCCCCTCGCGCACTGTAGTTGAAGGACGAAAACCAACCAACTGTTCCAGTTCTTCAATATCTGCATAGGTATCCGGCACATCACCCGGTTGCAACGGCAAAAGCTGCAATTGTGCCTTTTTGCCCAACACCTCTTCCAGGGTCTGAATATAGACCATCAAGGAGACCGGTTGGTTGTTACCAATATTATACAGGCGCCAGGGAGGTCTGGGTGTTGTTGCGGTTTCTGCACTCTCCTTTTGGGTCAAACCGGGAGCAGAATATTGTGGCGGATGCTGTAAAACACGTACAACTCCCTCAATAATATCATCTATATAGGTAAAATCTCTCTGATGCCGTCCATAATTGAAGACAGGGATCGGTTCACCAGCCAAAATTTTGCGCGTAAACAGAAACAGTGCCATATCCGGCCTGCCCCAAGGACCATAGACCGTAAAAAAACGTAATCCTGTAGCAGGCAAACCATACAAATGGCTATAGGAATAGGCCATCAATTCGTTGGTTCGTTTACTTGCTGCATACAAAGAGAGAGGTTGATCCACACGGTCTTGTACCGAAAAGGGCAATTGATTGTTGGCGCCATAGACCGAACTGGAGGAGGCATAGAGCAGATGTGCGATGCCATTATGCCGACACCCCTCCAAAACATGTAAAAAACCCAATATATTACTTTCAATATAAGCATGCGGATTTTGCAACGAATAACGTACTCCCGCCTGAGCAGCCAAATGGACCACACGATCAAAATGGCCCTCTGCAAACAAGCGTTCCATGCCCTCCCGATCTGCAACATCCAAAGGAAGAAATTGAAATCCTGCCTGTTTGCGCAACAGGGCAAGTCGCGCTTGCTTCAGCGAAAGATCATAATAATCATTCAGATTATCCACGCCGACCACTTCATCCTGCTGCGCCAACAAGCGTTGCGTCAGATGAAAACCAATAAAGCCAGCCGCTCCGGTTACAAGAATTTTCATGCCCGTTCCAATATGACCATTGATCCCTTGTCCTCCCATAACCTTTTTCCCTGTACGATTCCGGGTTTGCCCTTGGCAACACCTGCAGACGGGGCTACACTGTACCTCAGGTGAACGGGAGTGGTAAAGGTTCCGTTATGGCATGTAGATTTGCATTAATCAGGATCATCCCTAATGGAAGAACAGACACATTCAGCAAGTGCAGGCGCTGAACAGAATCACTCCTCCTCTCTTCCTGCCTCGACAGCAGCCCCTGCCACACCCTTGCGTCGTCCCGCCTGGAATAATGCCGCAGAACAATCGGTCCTGGGAGCCATTCTGCTGGACAGTACCATCTTTGACCAGGTTGCTGATATTCTACAGCCAAATGATTTTTATGCTGGTGCCCATCGGGTTATTTTTCAGGCAATTACCCAGCTCCTGGACAATGGTGAACCGGCTGACCCGGTAACTTTGCAACAGTTTTTGCATAAACAGGAGGAGTTGCAAAGTGTCGGCGGCAGCGGTTATCTGGCCCAATTGATCGATACCGTTCCCTCTACCGCCAACGCGGCTGCCTATGCCCGTTTGGTACGGGATAAATCTTTGCTGCGCGAATTGGCCAAACAGGCCACCTCGATTATCGAATCGGTCTATCAAGGAAAAGCTCAACCCCTCGACAAATTGCTGGATGAAGCGGAACAGCGTATTTTTTCGGTTGGTGAGGGTCGTACCTTACGCAGCGCCAACTATTATCCGCTCAAAGCTGTCTTGATGCCGGTGTTGCACAGCATTGAGCAACAGATGAAACATAAAGGAACGGTGACCGGTGTCCCAACGGGATTTGTCGATCTGGATCGCATGTTGTCCGGTTTGCAAAACTCCGACCTGTTGATCCTGGCCGGACGCCCCTCAATGGGTAAAACCTCTTTTGCCATGAACATCGCAGCCAATGCCGCTGTGGATCATCAGGTACCCGTAGCAGTATTTTCCCTGGAGATGTCCAAAGAGCAACTGGTCTCGCGCATGCTTTCCTCAGCGGCGCGCATCGATGCACAAAAACTGCGTACTGGCTGGCTGGATGAACGCGATTATGGCCAATTGATCTCCATGGCCACCCGCCTTTCCGATGCCCCTCTCTATATTGATGACACTCCGGCAATCTCCATTTCAGCACTGCGCGCACGTGCGCGTCGTATGCGTCGCGAGCAAAAAATTCAACTGATCCTTATCGACTATCTGCAATTGATGCAGGGGGAACTGAAAACAGAAAATCGCGTCCAGGAGATTTCGCAAATCAGCCGAGGATTGAAAGCGTTGGCCAAAGAGTTGCACATTCCTGTCATCGCTCTCTCCCAACTCTCCCGCAAATTGGAGGATCGGCCCAACAAAAGACCGATCCTCTCTGACTTGCGCGAATCAGGAGCCATCGAACAAGATGCGGATGTGGTGCTGTTTGTCTTTCGCGAGGAGGTCTATAAAGAAAATGATCCTGCCCTGACCGGTTTGGCGGAAATCATCGTTGCCAAACAGCGTAATGGTCCAACCGGCAAGGTCAAATTGACCTTCCAAAAACAGTTTACCCGTTTTGACAACCATGCCGATAGCCGTTTTGGCAGTTGAATCGGCATTCCCATGGAACCATAATGGCGCGTATCTTTCATATCTCTGGTCGGCCCACCTGGTTGGAAATTGATCTCGATGCCATCGAACATAATTTCCAACATGCCCGTAACGCGGTTGCCCCTGGCGTTGCCCTTTATCCGGTTGTCAAAGCCAATGGTTATGGCCTGGGTGTCCTGCCTATTGCCAAACGCCTGCTTGCCTGTGGTGCCTATGGCTTGTGTATCGCTACCATCGAAGAGGCTATCCAACTGCGTGCCGCAGGCATCTCCCAACCATTGATCTTGCTCTCTGGTCTCTCTGCCGACATCGCAGAACAGGTTGCCGCCTATCATCTGCAACCATTTGTCTTTGATCTCTCACATATCCATCCGCTTAGCCGGGCTGCACGTCACCATCCGATCACCTTTTTTCTCAAGGTCTATACCGGGATGGGCCGTTTCGGTCTGCTGCCGGAACAACTCCCTGAAGCGTTGCAATTGATCCGTACCTTGCCTGGATTATCCCTGGCCGGTCTGGTCTCCCACCTGGCCTGCTCTGATCAGCCGGATCATCCAGACAACAGCCGCCAACTGCATAATCTGCAGCAACTGTTGATCCAAAGCGGGATGAGCCACGGACAAACCTCCTTGGCCAATAGCGGAGCCATCCTCTCCCGGCCTGATACCCATTTTTCCTGGGTACGTCCCGGTATCATGCTCTATGGTGCCTCCCCCTTTTTTCCCCACAATCATGGCAGCCAAATCGGTCTTAAACCGGTGGTAAGCTGGTATACGCGCATTCAACAAATCCGATCTCTGCCCACCGGAAGTGGTGTCGGCTATGGACAAACCTTTGTTACCCAGCGTCCCTCCCGTATTGCCATCCTTCCGGTTGGCTATGCCGATGGCTATAATCGCCTGCTGGGCAATCGGGCTCAGGTTCTTCTGCAAGGACAACGAATCCCTGTAGTCGGCAGAGTCTCCATGGACTCCATTGCCATCGATACCACCGAGCTGTCGGAGGTTGCCATCGGCGCACCAGTCACCTTGTTGGGACGTGATCAAGAAGAAGAGATTACCGCCGAAGAGATGGCCTCTTGGTGCTCCACCATCCCCTACGAAATTTTTACCAATCTGGGAGAACGGGTCGCAAAATATCCTGTATCCTCCTGCTGCTCTTGATTTCGGCATAGCGTGTGTTTGCTCAGGTTGCTCTACCCATTCCACTGCGTACTCTGTTTACCTATCTTTTGCCTCCGGATACCTCTGTCGCACCCGGAACTCTGGTCCTGGTTCCGGTTGGGCAGAGCCGCCAAGTAGGTGTCCTCTGGAGCATCAGCGCGCAACCTGCCTGGAACGAAGGGGAGATCCGCCCGATCCTGGAAATCCTCGAAGAGCGTCCGCTACTCAATGAGGAGTTGCGTTATCTGCTGGAATGGATTGCCAACTATTATCTCTGCCCCATCGGTTCTGTACTTGCCGCCGCCATGCCCGGTCACCTGCGTTTGCAAAAGCGGCGGCGTATCTTCTGGAATCACTCCTCCATCCCAGACACTGTGCCGGAAACACTCTTACCACTCGCACAATGGTTGCACAAAAAGCAGCATCTCTCCGAAGAGACCTTGACCCATAAATATCCACGTCCACTCCTGCAGCAACAGTTGCAACAACTGCTTCGTCTTGGTTTGATTCGTCTGGAAGAAAAATGGCATGGTCGCCAAGAGTCTGATTGCATCATACCCGCCAGCACCACGCCCTGCACTACAGCGCCACGCTTGACTGCAGAACAATCTTGCCAGGCCCAACTCATTGAACAGGCTTTGCAGCGGCAGCAGTTTCACACCTTTCTACTGCACGGCATCACCGGCAGCGGTAAAACAGAGCTCTATCTGCGTGCTGTGGAACAGGTGTTACTTCTTGGTCGTCAAGCATTGCTTCTGGTCCCGGAAATATCTCTGACTCCGCAATTGATTCAACGCTATCAAGACCGTTTTCAGGCAACATTGGCCGTATTTCACTCCCGTTTAAGCGATGCACAGCGCTTCAACTATTGGCAGCAGATTCGGGATGGTCGGGCACGGGTGGTGATCGGTGCGCGAAGCGCCATTTTTGCCCCTTTTGCCGATCTTGGTCTGATTGTCGTCGATGAAGAGCATGATCCCTCCTATAAACAAGAGGGGAGTGTCCCCTACCAGGGACGGGATATGGCGGTGGTGCGTGCTCGTCAGGCCAAAGCTCTCTTGATCCTGGGCAGTGCCACACCCTCTCTGGAATCGCTTACCAATGTGCGCCAGGGTCGATACAGTTTGTTGACCTTGCAACAACGGGCAACCGGTGCGCTCTTGCCAACAGTCGAGATCATTCCTACTGCTGAACTGATTCGTCAACAACAGATGCGCTTCACCGATCTTTTGAGTCCCATCCTGCGCCAGGCTATACAGGAGACACTCTCTGCCGGGCAACAGGTTCTCCTGTTTTTGAATCGCCGTGGCTTCGCCCCCTCTTTGTTGTGTCGTCGTTGTGGACATGCCATACAATGTCCGCACTGCTCTGTCACTCTGACCATGCACAAGGAAAAAAAGCTACTCATTTGCCACTATTGCGACTATCGGCAACATCTGCGCGATGTTTGCCCGGCTTGCGGCCAATTGAGTCTCTTTGCCTTTGGTCCTGGCACCGAACGCCTGCAAGAGGAGTTAAGCAGCTTTTTACCCGATGCCCGTTCTGCCCGCCTGGATCGGGATACTGTCGCTTCCGGGCAAGTGGATCCTGAATCAACATTGAATGCTTTTCGTGACGGCAAGTTGGATATTCTGATGGGAACACAGATGATTGCCAAGGGACACCATTTTCCTGGATTGACGCTGGTGGGTGTGGTGCAGGCAGAAACCACACTGTGTCAACCCGATTTTCGCGCTGCCGAACGCACCTTTCAACTGCTTACTCAAGTGGCCGGACGGGCTGGCAGAGAGGAGGGACAACCAGGACGGGTTTTGATACAAAGTTATGATCCTACCCACTATGCACTGCAAGCCGTCCTCACCCATGATGTTACTGGTTTTGTCAACAGCGAACTGCTTTATCGTCAGGAAGCGGGTTATCCCCCTTTTCATCGTTTGGCGCTGCTGCGTTTCTCTTCTGCACAACTGCAGACAGGCACTGATTTTGCTCAAACACTGAAAGAGCAACTGCCAGCCCTCGAGCATGTGCAACTGCTTGGTCCAGCACCGGCTCCCTTGTTCAAGCTGCGCAACCGTTATCGCTGGCAACTGCTGGTCAAGGAGCTCAAATCAGGCCAGTTGCATCGCGCCCTGCATCGATTGTTGCCTCTGCTCCACTCTTTGGCCAATTCGCGTATTCGTTTGGATTGGGATGTGGATCCTTACTCTTTTACATAACTGTATTGACATCTTCCCAAAAATCCTCGATTGTCCTCGTCAGGGGAGGTAAAACCATGAAACAGGATCGCCGATTACCTAACAGTGAATATGATTCACCCTGGAAAGAGATTCTGAAAGCCTATTTCAAAGAGTTTTTAGCCTTTTTTCTTCCGGTTGCCCACCAGGACATCGATTGGCAGCGCCCTGTAGAATTTTTGGATAAAGAGCTGGATCGTATCGCGCGCAAAGCAAAATCTGCCAATCGCCGCGTCGATCTGCTGGTCAAAGTCCATCTGCTTAACCAAAACGAAGTATGGGTATTGGTGCATGTGGAAATTCAAGGAACACGGCAATCTGACTTTGCCGAACGAATGTATACCTGCCAATATCGGGCACGGGATCTTTACCACAAACCCGTTTTAGGATTGGCTATTCTCACGGATGAAGATCCAGGCTGGCGTATCGATACTTTTCACCAGGAGTTGTGGGGATCTTTTATCACCTATCATTTCCATACCATCAAGCTGCTTGACTATCTCGATCAGCTTGCCGATCTGGAACACTCCAGCAATCCTTTTGCTGTTGTCTCTTTGGCACATTTGCAAGCCAAACAAACCAAAAATCGGCCTGATGATCGCTTTCAGAAAAAATGGAACATCACGCGCAATCTCTATTTGCACGGTTATAATCGCCAACAAATTATGGATTTATATCGTTTTATAGATTGGGTACTGGCTCTGCCGGAAGAAGATGATCAACGATTCTGGCAACAATTGATCGACTTTGAGGAGAAACAACAAATGCCTTACATGACCAGTATTGAACGTATTGGCTTTCAAAAAGGAGTACAACAAGGAATTCAACAAGGTATTGAGCTCGGCATTATGCAGGGTAAGTTGGAGGGTAAGTTGGAGGGTAAGTTGGAGGGTAAACTCGAGGGTAGGCTGGAAGGACAAATCACATTGTTGCAAAATCAATTGCAACGCCGTTTCGGCCCTCTGCCAGATCATCTCACAGCCCATATTCAACAAGCCTCTTTGGAACAGCTTGCAATATGGGCTGAGCGCATTCTTGAGGTGCAATGCCTGGATGAGCTGTTTGTCTCTTGAGCGATTGGATTCCTTGCTCCTTTGCGCAGAGAATCAATTTACTTGTTGAGACCGAATCCCGATCAACGCAGACTTTTTAACATGGATTCTCTGGCCTTGGCGATACCCTCTTCGCTCATTTTGACCGGGACATAATCTTCCGAATGTTTGGCCAGAATGGTAGCGGCTTGAAAGGTTTCGCCACTGCGCCACACTCCTTCGACGATCACTCCCTGTCCTTCGCGGAAGAGATCGGGAGTCATACCTTCATACTGTACTGGCAAGCGTTCACTGTTATCGACAACCATGAAGCGCATTTTTTGGCTACCCGGTTCGCGCAGCAATGAGCCCTCCTGGACCATACCACCAATACGCACTTTACGTCCTTGCAACTCATTGCCTTTGGCTTTGATTTCACTGGGCGTATAGAAATAGACCAATGCTCCGGTAAATGAGGTAAACACCAGAGTCAGCAATGCTCCTCCAACCACCAAGAGACTGCCAATCAACAACCACCTTCTGTTTTGACTATTCATGGTAAATCCTTATTTTCAGCTTGCAACTGCCGACGCAACTGTTGTAAACGTCGCAACCAGACGAAAGCTGGTCCACCCAGCAGTAATAACGCCAGTAGATAGACACTCAAAACATATTCGCTATAATCAGGCATGATTGCGCTCCAGACGTTCAGTTTCCACCGCCTCCCATTGCCGACGAGCGGCAATCTCCCGGCTTTTGAGTACCAACAACCACATCCCTAACAAGAAAAAGGCCAACGACATCACAAACAGGGGTGGCAACAGCTCGCCGGTGATGGTCTGTTTGGCTGGACCATCAAAGGAGGGTGGTTGATGGAGGGTCCGCCACCAGACCACGGAAAAATGGATGATTGGCAAATCTGCTGCCCCGATAAGGGCTAAAACCGCTGTGGCGCGAGCAGATTTATGGGGATCATCCAGGGCGTTACGCAGAGCCATCAAGCCCATGAAGAGGATCAACAACACCAGCATGGAGGTCAAACGGGCATCCCAGGCCCACCACGCACCCCACATTGGTTTACCCCAAATAGAGCCAGATGCCAAGGTCAAGGCCGTAAAAGCAGCCCCTACCGAGACTGCAGCTTCCGCCAGAATGTCCCACATCTCTTTACGGCGCCAGAGATAAAGAGCGCTGGCAATGGTCAAGACTACATAACTCAGCAGCGCCATTTTAGCCGCTGGCACATGCACATAGAGAATGCGTACCGCATTTCCTTGTTGATAATCTTGCGGAGCAGCCAGGACCAGCCACATACCAACAAGCAGAGACAGCACTGCTGCTGTAGCAAGCAACCAGTGCACTTTTGCAAACCATTTGATCATTTTTACAACCTGCTTTTCCTAACGAAAGTGTGGAAGCTGCTATTCAAGCGACAGGATCATCGCGGTGCAACGCAGCTCTATTCCGAAACCAACCAGGCAAAGGCCCAAGGTGCCAGAGCCAGATATACCAGATCAAAAATCACCAACAAACGTAACCAGGGGCCAACATCCCCAGAGGGTTCCAACAAGGCAGCCAGGGCCTGGACGCCGGCAATCAATAAGGGAGCGGTCAACGGCAACAATAACAAAGCCAACAAAGTCTCTCGAGAACGGGCAGTCTGGGTCATGGCTGCCAACAAGACTCCCAACCCGGTCAAGCCCAAGGTTCCCAAGAGCAAGATGCCGATAATGGCTGGCAATTGATTCCAGAGATCGACATTAAACAGCACCAAGATCAAAGGCAGCAAAGCCAGTTCGACCAACACAGTCAATAACAGGTTTCCAGACCATTTGCCTAAAAAGAGCACCTCGCGCGGCACGGAGGAGAGCAACAGCCCTTCCAGAGCGCCATCCTCCTCCTCTGCCTGGAAGACTCTGCCCAAACCCATCAAGCTGGTAAACAGAAT
>NZ_RXIU01000095.1 GCF_004217665.1 Candidatus Magnetaquicoccus inordinatus
AGAAAAAACCAAGAACCGTGAACATCTTTATCAGGTGAACCGGTTCCAGGCTTTGTCCAGTATGAAAGATACCATCGTGAAATTACTGACAGCAACCAATCCGCTTATTTGGGTACAACGACTTACAAAAAGCATGGCGAGCTATTGTAATGCCATGCGTTTAAATAGATGTTATAACCGTAAAAAGAGGCTTGGGACAGGGGTTCGCGTTCGGCCAGCTTATAAGCCCCACACGTAACGGCTTAAGTTAATGGCATTGAGGTGCCCTCCCTGGACCCCCAATTGTTTTTTTTTGGGGGGGGGTGAACGGTTACAAAAAATCTAAATAAATCTACGGCAATACACTCGCACCACCACGCAACCAACCATCAATCGCCTTGGCCGCCTGCCGCCCCCCATGAATCGCCTTCAATACCAACGATTGCCCAGTGGCCATGTCTCCAGCAGCAAAAACACCCTCCACACTGGTAGCATAACCTCCATCTACCTGCACATTGCCACGAGCATCCAACGCAACTCCTAAACCCTCCAATAAACCTCCCTTGACCGGCGCCACAAAACCCATGGCCAATAATACCAACTCTGCCGATAACACAAATTCACTGCCAGGAATCTCTACCATCCCCGGACGCCCACCATCCTCCGGCTCCGGCCAGTTCAAACGCACACAATGCAATCGCTTGACCTGCCCCTCCTCACCCTCAAAACCCTTGGTCAAAATACTCCACTCCTGCGTACAACCCTCCATATGCGAGGTGGAGGTGCGCAACTGAATCGGCCATAACGGCCACGGCGTCTCCGGTGAACGATCTTTCGGCGGCTTCGGCAATAACTCAATCTGCGTAACACTCTTCGCTCCCTGCCGTACCGATGTGCCTACACAGTCCGCACCTGTATCCCCACCTCCAATCACTACCACATGGCGATTGGTGGCAACAATCGCTACCTCATTGGCTAAATCTTCCCCACCCAAACGCCGATTCTGCTGACCCAGAAAATCCATCGCATAATGAATCCCACGCAACTCCCGACCAGGAATCGGTAAATCACGCGGCTGCTCCGATCCACCAGTCAACAAAATGGCAGCATACTCCTGACGCAACTGCTCGACCGAAAAATCCACCCCAACATTGACCCCCGTGCGTATCGTCAACCCCTCCTCAATCATCTGCTGCAAACGTCGATCAATAATCTGCTTCTCCAGCTTGAAATTGGGAATGCCATAACGCAATAAACCACCTGCCTTGCGCGCCTTTTCAAACAACGTGACACTGTGCCCCGCCCGCGTCAATTGCTGCGCCGCCGCCATCCCAGCCGGCCCAGAACCAATCACCGCAACCCTCTTGCCACTCAATACCTTGGCCGGACGCGGCACAATCAAACCACGGGCAAAACCCTCCTCGACAATTGTACGCTCAATCTGCCGAATCGATACCGCCTCCCGGTTGATGCCCACTACACATGAAGCCTCACACAACGCCGGACACACATGACCAGTAAACTCTGGAAAGTTGTTGGTACGGTGCAAGGTCTCCACCGCCAACGCCCACTCCCCCTTGTAAACCCAATCATTCCACTGCGGAATCAAATTGCCCAAAGTACATCCATTGTGACAAAAAGGAATCCCACAATCCATGCAACGAGCCGCCTGCTCCTGAATCCGCTCCCTGGCAAACGGTTGATACAGCGAATCCCAATCGGTAATGCGTTCGGCAACCGGACGCAAGGAAGGGGTTACCCGCTCAATTTCTATAAAACCGGTTATTTTACCCATTCTTATTCATCCAATCCGCAGTAAGCCTACTCGCTGCCATTATGCACTGCGCCGTTGTTGGGCCGCTTTTTGCGCCTCCAACACCCGCTGATACTCTATCGGCATCACCTTGATGAATTGACCAAACTCACCCTGCCAGTCGGCCAAAATATGCTTGGCTACCGCACTATCGGTAAACTGAACATGCCTTGCCAACATATTACGCAATACCTCCGCATCCTCTGCATCGACAGCCAAAAGCTTGACCATGGCCGGGTTGTACATCGAAGAAAAATTTTTCTCCCGATCATACACATAAGCCACACCACCACTCATGCCCGCTGCAAAATTTCTCCCCGTGCGCCCCAATACCACTACCACGCCTCCGGTCATATATTCGCAGCCATGATCCCCTACTCCTTCGACAACCGCCATGGCTCCAGAGTTCCGTACCGCAAAACGCTCACCCGCTATCCCACGGAAATAGGCCTCTCCACCAATGGCACCATACAGCAAAGTGTTGCCAACAATGATATTCTCTTCCGCGACAATAGAGGATTTTGGATGCGGACGAATCACAATACGTCCCCCAGACATCCCCTTGCCTACATAGTCATTGGCCGCCCCCTGCAAATGCAAAGAGACCCCATTGACATTGAATGCCCCAAAACTCTGCCCGGCTACCCCTTCAAAATGGCAGTTGATGGTATCCTCCGGCAAACCCTCGGCACCAAATCGTTTGGATATTTTGCCCCCCAACATGGCGCCAACCGTGCGGTCGGTGTTTTGAATGGGTAGACGAATCTCAATCGGTTTTTTGTTGGCAAATGCCCGCTCCGCCAAATCCACCAACTTCAAATCCAACACATGATCAATGCCATGATCCTGAGCCTGCACGCAGCGCGTGGCAATATTGGCCGGTGCATCCGGCTTGCTCAAAATGGCACTAAAATCCAAACCTTTGGCCTTCCAGTGCTCAATCGCCTCCTCGGTACGAATCAACTCTACCCGGCCAATCATCTCATCCAGACGACGAAAGCCCATGCCCGCCATGATCTCCCGCACTTCGTTGGCGATAAAATAGAAAAAGTTGATCACATGTTGCGCTTCACCAGTAAACTTTTTGCGCAAACCGGCATCCTGAGTCGCCACACCAGTCGGACAGGTGCCCAGATGACACTTGCGCATCATCACACAACCCTCCACCACCAGCGGTGCGGTGGCAAAACCAAACTCTTCCGCACCCAACAAAGCCGCTATCACCACATCACGCCCGGTGCGAATCTGTCCATCTGTCTGCAAACGCACCCGACCACGCAGATCGTTGAGTACCAAGGTCTGTTGCGTCTCCGCCAAACCCAACTCCCAGGGAATACCCGCATGCTTGATGGAGCTGAGCGGAGAGGCACCAGTACCCCCATCCCCTCCAGAAATCAAGATCATGTCCGCATGTCCCTTGGCTACCCCAGCCGCCACAGTGCCTACCCCAACCTCGGCAACCAGCTTTACCGAAATACGCGCCTCCGGATTGACATTTTTCAGATCAAAGATCAACTGCGCCAAATCCTCAATCGAATAGATGTCATGATGCGGAGGCGGACTAATCAAGGTCACCCCCGGCGTGGTGTTGCGGGTCTTGGCAATCACCTCATTCACCTTATGACCGGGCAACTGCCCTCCTTCACCCGGTTTGGCACCCTGGGCAATTTTAATCTGCAACTCTTCAGCATTCACCAGATAATGGCTGCTGACCCCAAAACGTCCAGAAGCTACCTGCTTGATGGCGCTGCGGGCAAAATCACCATTGGGACGCGGCTTGAAACGCTCCGGATCTTCGCCACCCTCTCCAGTGTTGGAACGACCACCCAAACGGTTCATGGCAATGGCCAGCGTCTCATGCGCCTCCTTGGAGATCGAGCCAAATGACATGGCGCCAGTCACAAATCGTCTGACCAACTCGGAGGCTGGCTCCACCTCATCCAAAGGCAAAGATACCGGCAGCCGTTTCAAACGGAACAGACCGCGCAGAGTGCATAACGCCTTGGACTGTTCGTTGATGGTACGGGAAAACTCCTTGAACAGTTGAAAATTATTCTCCCGTGTCGCCCGCTGCAGCAGGGAGATGGTCTCGGGAGTCCACATATGCCGCTCACCATCTTTGCGGAAACGATACTCTCCCCCCACATCCAAACCTTGCTCATAGGCCAACAGACCACCATAGGCCCGTTGATGGCGACGCAGACTCTCCTGGGCGATCATCTCCAGATCGATACCTTCAATACGTGACACCGTACCGGTAAAATAGCGATCCACCACTTGATGATCCAGACCAACGGCCTCAAAGATTTGTGCCCCGCAATAGCTGCGCAGAGTGGAAATACCCATTTTGGAAAAGACTTTGAGCATTCCCTTGTTGATGGCTTTGATATAACGATATTCGGCCTGCTGCGTCGTATGATTGGCCAGCAAACGGCGTTCGACCAGATCGTGCAACAGCTCAAAAGCCATATAGGGGTTGATGGCGCCAGCACCATAACCCACCAGCAAAGCAAAATGGTTGACCTCCCGCGCCTCCCCGGTCTCGACAATGATGCTGGCCTGATTCCGCGAACCCGAACGGATCATATGGTGATGCACCCCTGAGGTGGCCAACAACGAGGGGATCGGCACCATCTCGGCGGAAACCCCACGGTCGCTCAGAATAATCATGCCATAACCTTGTGCCAAGGAGACCGAGACCTCATTGCACAAACGCACCAAAGCCTGCTTCAACCCCTCTGGTCCATCGGCAACCGGATAGAGGGTAGAGAGCGTCACAGCCCGCAACGGATCACTGCTGATGGCACGAATTTTTTCCAGATCGGCATTGCTCAAAATCGGTTGTGGCAGACTGATACGCCGCACATGATCGGCTGTTTCCGCCAACAGGTTGCCGGTCGGCCCCAACTGGGTAAAGAGACTCATCACCAACTCTTCACGAATCGGATCGATGGGCGGGTTGGTGACCTGGGCAAAAAGCTGCTTGAAATAGTTAAACAACAACACCGGACGGTCGGAAAGAATCGCCAAGGCAGCATCATTGCCCATGGAACCAATAGGCTCTTCTCCGGTCTCCACCATGGGCGCAAGAATCGTATGCAGATCCTCATCGGTATAACCGAAAAGATTGCATCGGGTACGCAGAGGTTCGGCTTCGCTGCGCACGGACTCTCCACCAGGCAAGGAGTCGATGGCAATCAGATTGTCATCCACCCACTGCCGATAGGGTTGACGGCTGACAATCTCCGCTTTGATTTCAGTATCGTCGATAATCCGACCCTGTTCCAGATCAATGACAAACATCCGCCCCGGCTGCAAACGACCATGATGCACCTCCTCTTCCGGTGGCACGGGAATGGTCCCTGCCTCGGAAGCCATGATGCACAGCCCCTTTTTGGTAATCAGATAGCGTGCCGGACGCAAACCGTTGCGATCCAGGGTCGCCCCGATATAGCGACCATCGGTAAAAGCCACCGCCGCCGGACCATCCCAAGGCTCCATGATCGAGCCATGATATTGGTAAAAAGCTTTGCGATCAGGATCCATTTGCTGATGATTTTCCCACGCCTCAGGAATCATCATCATCATGGCATGCGGCAGCGAACGACCAGAAAGGACCAAAAATTCCAAGGCCCGGTCGAAAGATGCAGAGTCAGAGATTCCCTCCGGGACAATCGGAAAGAGCTTTTTGATGCCATCACCAAACAGCGGCGAGGCCAAAACCGCCTCTCTGGCGTGCATCCAGTTGATATTGCCACGCAGGGTATTGATCTCACCGTTGTGACAGATCATGCGGAAAGGATGGGCCAAATCCCAGGTAGGAAAGGTGTTGGTGGAATAGCGTTGATGGACCATGGCAAAGGCAGAGACCATGGAGGGGTCGCTCAAATCAGGATAATAGGCCGAGACCTGATCGGCGAGAAACATCCCCTTATAAAGCAAAGTACGCGAGGACATGCTGGCGATATAGAAGGATTTGATCTCCTCCTTGCTGTAGCCCAAAACCGCATTTTCGATGCGTCGGCGAATCACAAAGAGCTTGCGTTCAAACCATAAGGGGTCAGCATCCTCCGGGGTGATGCCTTGGCCGATAAAAACCTGAAAAATAGCCGGTTCCGAGGCTTTGGCGATATAACCGATCTGCGCATCTGGGCTGATCGGCACAGCACGCCATCCCAACAATTTTTGTCCTTCATCGCTGATAGTCTGTTCGACATGGCGGCGATAGGACTCCTGCAAGGATTGATTTTTGGGCAAAAAGATCATGCCCACACCATATTGGCCTTCCGCTGGCAAGATAATTTTTAACCGTTTACAGACGGTGCGCAGGAAGGCATCGGGCAACTGCATCAGCAATCCGGCACCATCACCGGTCAACGGATCGGCACCCGTTGCACCACGATGGGTCAGATTGACCAGCACATCCAAGGCCATCCGAATAATATCATGTGATTTTTTTCCGCTGATGTTGGCTACAAAGCCGACACCGCATGAATCATGTTCCTGGGCTGGATCATATAAGCCCTGTTGGTCTGGCAGGCCGATTTGCATCATGAAAGTTCCCAATATCGCTTTATGAAAAGGCAAAAACGCGGCAAGTATCCCTCAACTCCACACCTGCTGTCAACGACTGTCAAATCATCCCCAAGGCAAATGCTGAGGCCATAATCTTAGCTTCAAGCCAGGGAGTGCAGAGCCTGCACAAGTTGCTGAAAATCTGCGGGTGGATCTGCAGCAAACTGTAGACGTTTGCCGGTTTTAGGATGGGTAAAAGCCAGTGAGGTGGCATGCAGAGCTTGCCGGGAAAAGTTGCCAACCAGAGCGCGCACCTCTTCTGGCCAGCGTTGCGGTGCTACAAAAGAACGCCCATAGAGGGGGTCGCCCAGCAAAGGAAAGCCATGTGCTGCCAAATGCACACGAATTTGATGGGTACGTCCGGTCTCCAACTGACAGCGCACCAGTGAGAGAGAGCCCTGCCAACTGTGCAAGCGACGAAAATGGGTTACTGCCGCACGGCCATGCGCCACCACAGCCATCTTCTGCCGCTCTTTGGGATGGCGACCAATAGGGGCATTAATGGTGCCGCTTGCTTCTGGTACCCCTTTGAGAACCGCCAAATAGTTGCGGGTTGTGCTATGGATTGCAAATTGCGAAGAGAGATGTTGATGGGTGGCATCATTTTTTGCGACCACCAACAATCCACTGGTCTCCTTGTCCAGGCGGTGCACAATCCCTGGTCGCTCCACCCCGCCAATACCGGACAAAGAGTCCCGACAGTGGTACAAAAGAGCATTGACCAGGGTGCCTCGCCACCCCTCGGCACCGGCCCCGGGATGCACCGTCATCCCTGCCGGTTTATTGACGACCAACAGATCCTGGTCTTCATAAAGAATTGCCAAGGGAATCGCCTCTGCCTGCAGCGCCATGGGCGTGGGTGCAGGCACCTGCAGTGCAAACCATTGCCCTGCCTTGACCCTCTCTTTATCGGAAGCAACCCTCTGCCAGAGGGATTGATCATACTGTGCGGCCGCAGGCTGCTGCAGAACCGCTTGCATCGCCAACAACCGTTGAATCCCGGTTCGACTCAACTCTGTGGTAGAGCGCGCCAACGCCTTATCCAAGCGTTCGCCTGCCAGGGCCTCTGCTATCTGCAGATAAATGGTCTCACCAGCAACAAGCAACGGGGCAGAAGAGAACTCCTCCTCCTCCAGCTCAGAGGCTTCCTCTGCGCTCATCCCTTGCGACCAAACCCCAAATAGTTGATATGGGGATTATTGCTCAGTTGAAAGCTGTTTTCCAGAGGCTGATAGGACATGCCTCGCAGATCCTGCATGGTAATGCCGACACGACGCAACGACTGATCCAATTCGGATGGGCGCACAAATTTGCCAAAGGTATGGGTACCCTTGGGCAACCAGCGCAGGATATATTCCGCCCCCACAATGGCGGCCAACCAGGATTGCAGGGTACGATTGAGGGTGGCAAAGAAAAACCAACCCTCCGGCTTGAGCAGTTTGCCACAGTGACGGATAAAATCATCGACATCAGGCACATGCTCCAACACCTCCATGGCCAACACCACATCAAAGCTGTGCGGATCCTCTACTGCCAAATCTTCGGCAGCCTGCACCCGATAATCGACCTGAGAACCGCTCTCATTTTGATGGGCACGCGCCGCACCAATAATTTTTTCCGAGCGATCAATCCCCACCATCCGGGCGCCACGCTGTTCCAGTGCCTCGGATAAGATACCGCCACCGCAGCCAATATCCACCATCCGCAGCCCCGCCAAAGAACCATATTCCGAGCCGGTCAACTGCTGACAAATATAGCCGGTTCGCAACGGATTGATCTGATGCAGGAGCTTGAATTTACCCTCCGGCTCCCACCATTCGTGGGCCATGCGCTCAAATTTGCCAATCTCTTCCGCATCTACCGATTCCATTTTTTTCCTCCTGCCCCAACACCCTATCTAAACCAGTAAACCGGACACTATACAGGAGACTTGCATAGGCCCAGTTCTTGCTTGTATAACTGCGTGTCAGAGGCAACCTGGCCGCTGTACACTGACATTGACTGCCACTCTAGCACACTCTTGTGCCAGTAGCCATGCAGTCGTATGTTGTCGCACCAGGATGAGAATGGCTATGAAAGGGAGTTGGGTGCAATGGTTCGGCGTGATCTATTGAAAGCCCTGTTGTTTACGGCCAGCGGTCTGGTCCTACCAGTGCCGATGCTGGAGGCCCGTGCGCTCACCCGCATTACCCACCTCAGGCTTTGGAACAGCAGCGAACAGACCCGTCTTCTCTTTGACCTGGATGGCAAATTACCCTATTCGATCAAGCAACTTGCTAAACCTGACCGTCTGTTAATCGAATTGCGTCAGGTGGAATGGGCGATGGATCCGGCACTGCTGCATATTGAGGATCCGGTAGTCGGTGAGCTGCATTTGACCCGTATTGCTCCCGGTCAGGTGCAGTTGGAGTGCGAGTTGAAACGACCGATGGTGGCCAATGCCTATCTTCTGCACTCCACCAACGGCAAACCACCCCGTCTGGTTGTCGAATTGCAACCCAAAGAAAATATGGAAGAAGATGACGATCCGGCACGCGCCAGCCTGGTCGCACAAACCCGTGGACGCGAACCGGTTATTGTCATTGATCCCGGACATGGGGGCGAAGATCCTGGGGCCATTGGCCATGCGGGCACCTATGAAAAGCATGTCACACTGGAGGTAGGACGCAAACTGGTCCGTGCTCTGAATGGGGCCGGCTTTCGCTCGCATCTGACCCGCAGCGATGATTATTTTGTACCGTTACGGAAACGTGTCTCTATTGCACGCAAGCATGGTGCTGATCTTTTTGTCAGTTTGCATGCCGATGCGTTTCGGATACAGTCGGCGCGTGGCGCTTCGGTCTACTGCCTCTCCGACCGTGGCAAACCCGAACCCGACCGGGCTTTACGCTCTTTGGTAGAGCGGGAAAACAGTGCTGACCTGATTGGGGGGGTTGATTTAGGGCAGGTGGCTGACCCTGAACTGCGAGATATTTTGATGGATCTCTCCCAACGCGATGCCCGCAACCGTGCCTTGGCCTATGGCAACAGCCTGCTTAGCTCCTTGAAAAAAGTTCCCTCTCTGCGCATCCATTTTCGTGGGGTCAAACAGGCTGGTTTTGCTGTTCTGAAAGCGCCGGATATACCATCCGTCCTGGTAGAGATGGCCTTTTTATCCAATCGCGACGAAGAGTTGCAACTGCGTCGTACCGAGCATCAAGAGGCTTTGGTGCGGGCGTTGACTATTGGCACGCAATCCTTTTTCCGCTCAGCCTCTCTGGCCTAGCAACAAAGCACTGCCGCTCGCAGCAAGGCGTTGCGCTTGTTACCTCTTCTTTTGCGCCAGCACATGGTTGATCAGCTCTACCAGCCGGTTGCAATAGCCGCTTTCGTTATCATACCAAGCCAAAATTTTGACAAGCTTTTGATCAATCACCTGCGTTGACAAGGCATCGATCACTGCCGAACGGCTCTCATTGCTGTAGTCGATAGAGACCAGAGGCTCTACAGAATAGCCCAAAATTCCCTGCAACTCCCCTTGTGCTGCCTGTTGCAACAGCGCATTGACCTCTGCGACTGAGGTGGGTCGGGCCACCTCCAGGGTAAGATCGGTCAAGCTGGCATGCAAAAGCGGAACACGCACTGCCATACCATCCATTTTGCCAGCCAGTTGCGGAAAAATGGTGCCGATGGTACGAGCCGCGCTGGTTGTGGTAGGAAACATGGAAATGGAAGCTGCTCTGCCGCGACGCCAATCACCGCGATAGCCATCGACAATATTTTGGGCGCTGTTGGCGGCATGGATAGTGGTAATCGAGCCGCGCACCACTCCCAACGCCTGCAGAATAACGCGCAATACCGGAGCCACCGAGTTGGTGGTACAAGAGGCTGCAGTTATAATCTGATGTTTATGGGGATCATAGAGCTTTTCATTGACCCCCATCACTACATTCAGAACCGATTGATGCAGAATGGGGGTAGCCACCAGCACTGTAGCCACTCCCTGTTGCAGGCAGGGCTGTAGCGACTGCACACCTTTGTACTGTCCGGTGCACTCCAACAACAGCTCCACTCGTTGTTGGTCCCAGGCACTCTCCTGAGGGGATGACCATCTGCTGAAGCTGATCTGTTGCTTGCCGATGGAGAGCGTTTCCTCTGTAGAGCGCACCTCCTGATCCCAGCGCCCGTGTGTGGAATCATAGCGCAGCAGATGGGCAGCATTGTCTACATCAGCGTTGACATCATTGATATGAACCACCCGCCAGCCAACGGCTTTCGTGTGTGCCGTGCGCAGCACCTGTCTACCGATGCGGCCAAAGCCATTGATACCTACCCGAACTGTCATTCATTGTACTCCTTGACCACTTTGCGCTTGCCCCCTCTCTTGACCCTACCCTACAAAGCAGGAGAGTGTAACGCTACTTTTTTGCGCAAGCAAACCTTTCCCTGTAGGGCAGAGCAATCCCACCCACAGGAAGAGAGGGAGACAAGGTGGTGCAGAGAGGGGGCTGCCGGGGCAAGAGTCCGCTTAATTCCGAGCTTCAGGAAGAGAATGTAACCAGGGCAAGCGCATAAGAACAAAAATTATTACGGAGGTCCAGGAGGGGATTATCCCCTCCTGGTGGGCACAGGGCAAAGCCCTGCTGGAAATGTGCGGCGTTTCACCTGAGCGAATGCAAAGCATTCGCGCACGCCGCACCAATCTGTGCCCCGAAGGGGCACTCTTTGGGAGGACGGAGGCCCGACATGCACAGTTTTGCTTGTGGCAACAGTGAGGAAATTGGCAAATGCGATTGCCCTAGAATGTAACAAGATATTGTGGACAGAGTGAAGCAATTCTGTTAGGATGGCCGGATTCTCTCGCAAGCTCGGCTGGAATGTCCGGGCAAAAACTCTAAGAGGTCATTTAATCCGATCATGACACTACCAGCAATCAGAAAACCGGTTACTCTCAATGCGCGGCAAAGCATCAACGATGCCTTCGACTCCATCCTGCGCCACAATTTTGATGATATGTTGCAGTGGATACCCGTAGCCTACAGCCGCGAGGATATCGAAGGAGTCCATCAAGTACGTGTCTCCTTGCGTCGCTTGCGCTCCGCCATCTCCATTTTCCGCAAAGCCATCCCCAGAACCATTACCGATCCGTGGAACGAAGAGATGCGTTGGGTGGCCAGTGAATTTGGTCCGACACGCGACCTTGATGTCTTGATCACCGAAGGCTTGGAAGGTGTGGTCGGCAAAATCCCCATTCCGGAAGGGGAAAAAAAGTTGCTGGCAATCGCCACGCAACACCAGGATACGGCCTATAAGCGTATTCGCCAATTGATCGATAACGACCGCTATAAGACCTTTGTGACCAATTTTGATCAGTGGATTACGGTGCGTGGCTGGTTTCAGGTGGATATGCCCTCCGAGACCCGTGCCTATCTGGGCAATGAAATCACTCTCTATGCCAAAAAGGTGTTGAACAAACGGCTGAGCATCGTGCTCAATGCCGGAGCTTCTCTGGAGTCTCTCTCCGATCCTGAGCTACACCAATTGCGTATTGAATGCAAAAAATTGCGCTATGCTACCGAATTTTTCTCTGCGCTCTTCGACAGCAAAGCCATGGGTGAATTTACCTCGCAACTCAAAGAGGTGCAGGGTCTGCTGGGCATTTTGAATGATGTGGCGGTGATGCCGCCCCTGCTCAACACCTTGCTGGAAGGAACGCAAGATGTGGATCTGAATAGTTATGCCGGGGCCTTGATTGGCTGGCGCAGCTATCAGGCAGCCGATATTCGCAAACAGTTGGTTACCCCCTGGAAATATTTCAGCCGTACTGCCGCTCCCTGGAGCAAACGCTGATTCGCCTGATTCTCTGCCGGGTTCAACAAAACTGAATCCGGCAGAGATCTCCTTCCTCACTGTCTCCCCTTCTCCCCTGTTGCGTGCTGACCAAATCCAGCCCATTGCCAAAATCAACTGCTCAGAATGTTTTGCTGCCAAGCCTGTTGGCAAGCAGAGCAGCGGACTGCAGGCAAATTGCCATCAAAACGCAAAGGGGCATGGCGTTTCTCTGGTCATGGCAAGTATATAAAACTGAAAGCAAAACACTATAACGCTGGCGTGTTGGTGTTTAGGTGATGCAAAAAATTGCTAAAATAGCATTTTTTTATTGACATTCTCCATATTTCCTATAACACTAAACAACATAATTATTATGACAATCATGTTACGATTTACTATTTTTTGTACGATTACGCATCTTTAACAATCAACCTCTCAAGTATCGTGACCATGAAAAAATATCTTACACTCGCTCTGCTTTTCACCTCTGTGACCACAATAGACGCCGCAGAGGGGCCCACACTGCGCATCAGGGGTTCTGACTCCATGCTGCATCTTGCGCAAACCTGGAACAAACAATATCAAGCCAGCCATCCAGAAGCGGCATTTGACTTGCGTGGTTGCGGATCTTCCACCGGTTTTAGTGCCCTGATTCATGGCAGTGCTGATCTGGCCAATGCCAGTCGCGCCGTCAAGCAAAAAGAGTTCAAGGAGGCGCAAGCCAATAATATTCAACTCAAAGAGCACTTGGTTGCCTATGATGCCATCGCCATTTATGTGCATAAAAGCAATCCAATCGATTGGGTATCCACAAAATTTTTGGCTGAGATCTATGGTCAAAA
>NZ_RXIU01000096.1 GCF_004217665.1 Candidatus Magnetaquicoccus inordinatus
CTGACCCAACTGGCAGAATCACCGCGAAAACGTAAGCGACAAATGGCTGTATCGGGGAAAACATGTTAGCGCATATGGGGCAAAGCCCTTGCATCGAGCGGCGTTTCAGCAGAAGCGAATGCGCAGCATTCGCGCACGCCGCGACAATCTGTGCCCCGCAGGGGCACTCTTTTTGGGAGGGCGGACGCCCGACCTGCACCGTGTCAGTTTATGGCAACGGTGCAGAATTATACAAACGCGCTTGCCCATTGTCCAAAAATGAGCATTTGCAGCGACAAAAAGCCGCTTCGTGACCGTCTCTATCCATAACCCAGGCGGCCTTTGGAGATTATTCCAGGCCACGAGTGCACAGAGCTTGTGAATAAATCTACTGTGCAGCCCATGGGCGGCGTTGCAGGCTCATTTGCTCCTCGCAATCTGCTTGATATGTCTCGTCGCTTATTCGCCTGTGCCTTGCCCATGTGCTTGCTCGCGACGATTTATTCACAAGCTCACACAGCTTCTTCAATCCATTCATGCAGCCCAGACGAGAACAACCATGAGAAAGCCACTGCTCCTTCTGATAGCTCTTTTGCTCACCAGCTCCGGTTGCCAGCATATTCATACCGCGCAAGCTCCCTTTGCCGAGGGGGTTGCAGTTTATCAAGAGCAACCACTCCCATCCTCAGAGAGGGTTGTTTTGCAACCGATCGAAAAGGTTGTGGTCGTAGAACCGATCAACCCGATTTACGCTGCGCCAGCGCAGGTTGTGGTTGAATATTCCCGTGTTGTAGAACCGCCTCCCCAGGTGATTATTGTGGAGCCAGGGCATTATGGTTATCCACAGCAGGCATACCCCTCTGCGCATCGCCATGTACCCTTGCAACCACCACGGGATGAGCAGCATCGGCACCATCGTTCGGCACATGCTCCAACCGAACACAGATTGCCGCCAGCAGTGTCGCCAGCGCAGTTTCGCGGTGAACAGCATTCCCATCGGCCTGCCATAGGATCCGCTGTCCCGTTCAGACCGGAAAACCATGCCCGTCCAGCAATAATACCCGCTTCTGTCTCCAGGCCGGAGCAGCATGTACGTTCTGCAGGGTCACCCGCTCCTCATTTTCGCCCGGAGCAGCCAGCACGTTCTGCAGCATCACCCGCTCCTCATTATCGCCCGGAGCAGCCAGCACGTTCTGCAGCATCATCCGCTCCTCATTATCGCCCGGAGCAGCCAGCACGTCTTGCAGCGTCACCCGCTCCTCATTTTCGCCCGGAGCAGCCAGCACGTTCTGCAGGGTCACCCGCTCCTCATTTTCGGCCGGAGCAGCCAGCACGGCCAGTTGCTGCCAGTACGCATGCCACCCATGTCGCGCACAACAACGGACCCAGGGGAGCGGCAGCGCCGAATCATGGCGAGCGTTTTGATCCACGCAGAAAGGCTGAATAATCCGCAGCCAGCGTTCACAAAGCTTTAGTGGGGGGCAGGATCAACAGCAGCGTATGATTTTGTTTCTGCCCCCCTTGCCATAACGGGCCTCTTGCCGTTCCTGGATAAATTCCGCTTCGCTGAGGATCGGTTGTCCAGGATGTTGTTGTTGGCGGTGGGCAACATAGAGCTGATAGTCAGGCAGGCCGATCATTGCGCGTGCCATCTCCTTGAGCAAAGAGTAGCAGTTATTTACCAGCAGGGCGGAGGAGCGTAGCCAGGGCATTGGATTTACCTTGCGGAAAGTGGTTGTGCCAAGATGGCTTCGGTTTCACGAGTGGTCACTTGTGGGGCATTTTTGGCCAACCAACAGGTGCGCAGACCATAATAGAGAATGACCAGGACAAAGAGCATAAAAAAGAGGGTCAAAAAGGCATCGATGCGGTCATTGAAGATGATCTGTTGCATCTGTTCTTTGGTTTTGGCGGGTGCCAGGATGATACCTGCATCGAGTGCGGCTTGAAATTTGGCCGCATGCGCCAAAAAGCCGATTCTGACCTGTTCATGAAACAATTTTTGTGCGGCAGCGCTGAAGGTGGTAATCAACAGCCAGGTCATGGGCAGGGCAGTCACCCAGGCATAACGCTCTTTTTTCATTTTGAAGAGCACTGCAGTGGCCAAAATCAGGGCCACGGCGGCCAACATTTGGTTGGCGATGCCAAACAGAGGCCACAGGGTATTGATGCCACCAAAAGGATCGGTGACCCCTTGATAGAGGAAGAAGCCCCAGCCGCTGACACAAATCAGGGTGGCCAGCAGATTGGCCGGGAGAGAGGCGGTATCCCGCAAGGGAGCATGCAGCAGACCCAAGAGATCCTGGAGCATGAAGCGTCCCGCGCGGGTACCGGCATCGACGGCGGTAAGGATAAACATTGCCTCAAAGAGGATGGCAAAGTGATACCAGAAGCCCATCATGGCCTTGCCGCCCAGCAGGTGGGAGAAGATTTGTGCCATGCCGATGGCCAATGTGGGTGCGCCGCCGGTTCGGGAGAGGATGGTTTGTTCGCCCACATCCTGGGCGGCCTGCACAATCATCTCCTGGGTTACTACAAATCCCCACTCGGAGATGGTGCGTACAGCGCTTTCTACGGAGCCGCCGAGAATAGCGGCGGGGCTGTTCATGGCAAAATAGATGCCTGGTTCGATGCAGGCGGCGGTAGCCAGGGCCATCAAGGCGACAAAGGATTCCATCAACATGGCGCCATAGCCGATAAAGCGAATATTCAGCTCGTTATCGACCATTTTGGGAGTGGTTCCCGAGGCGATCAGCGAGTGGAAGCCGGAGACGGCGCCGCAGGCGATGGTGATAAAGAGAAAAGGAAAGAGTGAACCGGCCCAGACAGGACCGCTGCCATCGCTGAAACGGGTGAGTGCTGGCATTTTCATCTCTGGGGCAACCAGGACGATGGCGATGGCCAGGGCCAGAATGGTACCAATTTTCAGAAAGGTGGAGAGATAGTCGCGGGGGGCCAACAACAGCCACACCGGCAACACCGAAGCGATGCCGCCATAAAAAATCAGCATCCAGGCCAGTTGTGAGCCGCTAAAGGTAAAGAGTGGTGCCAGAGTAGGGTGCTGGGCAATCTGTCCGCCCCAGAGGATGGCGGCCATGAGCAGCACAAAGCCCAACAGCGAGACTTCGCCGATGCGCCCCGGTCGCAAATAGCGCAGATGCACTCCCATATACAAGGCGATAGGGATGGTTGCGGCGACGGTAAAAGTTCCCCATGGGCTGGCTTCCAGGGCTTTGACCACAATCAGCGCCAACACAGCCAGCAGGATGACCATGATCATGAAGGTGCCAAAGAGGGCGGCCATGCCTGGGATGGCGCCCAATTCGCTTTTGATCATCTCTCCCAGAGATTTGCCATCGCGGCGCATGGAGAGAAAGAGGATCATCGAATCTTGGACGGCACCGGCCAGCACCACTCCGCAGAGCAGCCACAACATGCCGGGATAATAGCCCATTTGTGCCGCCAGGACCGGTCCGACCAGAGGGCCTGCACCGGCAATGGCAGCAAAATGGTGGCCAAACAAAACGATGCGATTGGTCGGCACATAGTCGAGGCCATCGTTGAGACGCACCGCAGGGGTCAGGCGTTGGCCATCCAGTTCCATCACGCGCGTAGCGATAAAGCGGCTATAAAAGCGGTAGGCGATCATAAACACCGCCAGGGTGACCACCACCATCCACAAGGCATTGATACGTTCGCCTTGTTGCAGGGCAATGGTCGCCAAGGCAAAAGCCCCCAGCACCGAGACTCCAGCCCAAAGCAGACTATTGACAAATCGGGACATGCGGCACCCCCAGAATATAAGGCACAGAAGCGAAAGAGAAGCACTCCCTTGTTTTTAGAACCGACTTGTCGATGCAGCAAGGAATTTTCGCATGCCAAACCTATTTGAAGGTAGGCGGTGAATTCTCCGCGTATCTCAGTTCGTGGACAAAATGTTTAAGAAGTTCCCTCCGCAGAGACCCGCGGCAGCAGGTACTCCTGTGTCTGGTGTGGATGACGAAGCAGTTGACGCGATGAGAAGGTTATGGCATGTCAAAACAAAAAGTAATAACGCAACTATTCACCACCTAAAACAACTATTGGTACAGTTATGGCACCTCCCTGGTATAGTCCAGAGGCAAACCCATGGAGATAAAGTTGGCGAGACAGCATGAACCTGAATAGTTGCATCATAACATCGATAATGGCTGCCAACATGGCTGCAATTTTTTGTTGACTAAACAGGATAAAGTTGTTACCGTTAAAACATACTCGCTGGCAGCGTGACTGTCGGTACAAAGGCCGAAACGGAGTACTCTGAATCGGCCTTTGCCTTTTTGGGGAGGATTTTTTATGAAAACTATAGTTTACGTAGATGGGTTCAATCTTTACTACAGCTTGTTGAAAGAAAATCCACAATTAAAATGGCTACACATAAAACATCTTTCCGTTAACTTGCTTGGACCAACTTTTACGATAACTTCTGTAAAATATTTTACGGCACGTGTTCATGGTAAGTTTGATCCGTCAGCACCTGCACGGCAACAGACCTATTTCAAAGCTCTCAAAACCATACCAGAGGTTAATATACATCTTGGAACTTTTTTAACCTCAAATAAATTTGCTGGTTTGGTGCATCCCCCTGATTTTAGACCTCAAACAAATATGCCAACACCTTGGCCGAATGTTGTAAGGATAGTCAAAACTGAAGAAAAAGGCAGTGATGTGAATCTGGCAAGTCATCTTCTTCTTGATGCTTTCAAAGGAGCATTTGATGTGGCGTGTGTCCTATCCAATGATAGTGATCTAACTGAGCCCATCAAGATAGTTACTCAAGATTTCGGAAAAAAAGTTGGTCTTCTCACTCCAGCTAAATTTCCCAACCAGAAGTTAAAGGAAGTATCCAGTTTTGTGAGACACATACGAAAAAATCACTTGACTGCTTCACAATTTCCAAACCCTTTGCAATTACCGGATGGCTCCTTTTTACAGAAACCATCAACATGGCAATGAAAATATTTTGTTTCATTGTTTATGGTTGCACAAACATGGCGACTGATGACTATTTGTTATTATCCAAATAATCAGCCACTGCCTGAATCATCCGGCGTTGTTCAGGCAACTGTTCGGCATGGTTGTAAGCAGCACGCAGAGGATTTTTTTCTGAATGCGCCAGTTGACTTTCAAGCGCATCTCTGTTGCACCCAGTGCGTTCAGGATGGTGGATGCCAACGTAGAGCTCCCTATTTTTTAAGAGGAAAAGGCTCTATTTACCGCAGCCACCATCTCTCCATCTATTTCGCCGCGCTCCACCATGGAGGTGAGAATCTCCAATACCTGAGAGTGGGGCAGGGGTTGCCGATAGGGGCGCTCTTCTGTCAAGGCTTGATAGATGTCCAAAACGGTGAGCAGGCGCGCCTGCGCTGGTAAAGCGTTGGCCGTAAGAGCATAGGGATAGCCCTGACCGTTCAGCTTTTCATGGTGATTGGCCGCCCATTCGGTGATGGTCGCAAAACCGGGGATCCCCTCCAGACAACGGCGGGTATAATAGGTGTGTTCCGCCATTTTTTGTCGTTCCGCCTCATCCAACTTGCCCGGTTTATCGAGAATCGTGCTGGGGATGGCCAATTTGCCCACATCATGCAGAGCGGCGGCAATACGCAACATGGTCTTTTCATCCTCGGGCAGGGCAAACCAATCGGCCATGACAGCGCTCTTTTCCTCCAAACCACTGGAGTGACGTAAAGTAAACCGGGATTTGGCATCAATAATCCGGCTGAAAACACGTGACAGGCGCAAAATTTCCGACCACTGCTGCTCTATGGTGATCTCCGGCATCTCTGCAGCCAAAGCCCGGACAATAAAGGGATCCTGCATGTCCAGCCAAAAAGCGGTCGAGCTGGCTACCTCCTGGAACATCTCCAGCAAACGGGGGGAAAATGTAGTCCCTTTATGGCTGGCCAAAAAGCTGTGGACCCGCTCGCGACTACCCGCTTCGGAAAAACAACAAACCAGATCGGTATAATCTGCCAAGCCGACCATCTGTGCCATCAAGGGAATCTCCTCCCCCCGCAGCGCAAAAAAACCTGAGCCGTCCCAATGTTCATGATGGTAGCGGACCACATCGCGTATCTCTGTCTGAAAGGGAAATGCTGCAATATTGGCCTCCCCTATCAGACAATGTTGCGGATCATTTTCGATATGGCGCAAACGTTGCTCAGGATGCAGTTGGCGGGTGAGGCTCTCTTCGGCCAAACCATTGTCATGCAGCAGCGAAAAGGCAGCGATGTCAAACAACTCCTGTGCCGAAAAATCAGCCAGTTTTCCCAAACGCATCGCCAAATAGGCTACCCGTCGCCCATGGTGGCTGCGTACTCCCAACAATTCGCTCTCCACACAATCCAATGCCAGCGATAAGCCTGACAAAAATTGATTGAGACTGAATTTCAAAGCGGTTCTCCCTGTTTATTGAGTGAGTCAATCCATCCCTTGACCAGATTCAATCATGGCAAAATTGCGCAAAGTCTATAAATAACCGATATATTGGAGTAAGCCAATTTTTTCTTTCTGGTTGCTTGTAAAACAGTGCAAAAAGAGCAGCAAATGTGCTATCCATACTCTGGCGGATGGGGGGGATAAGTTGGCCATCCTACTGGCTTTCAATAAAAAATTGCTGCTTGACGGTCAATCACTTTGCAACCACCGTGGCTCCTTTTCCTTGTCTTGTTTTGCTCTGGGCTGCTTTCGGCATTGCCGCTGCATGCGGATGGTGGCACGCTGCAAAAAATCAAAGAAAACAAGGTCATCACCATTGGTCATCGCGAATCCTCGCTCCCTTTCTCCTATTATGGTGCCAATCAGGAGGTGGTTGGCTATTCGCACACCTTTGCACTGAAAATTGTTGAGGCGATTAAAAGCCGTCTCGATCTTCCTGATTTGAACGTGCGTCTCATGCCGGTCACCTCTGCCAACCGCATTACCTTGGTGCAAAATGGCACGGTCGATATGGAGTGTGGCTCCACCACCAACAATGCCGAACGGCGCAAGCAGGTAGCCTTTTCCAATAGTCTGTTTGTGGTCAGTACCCGTTTTATGACCCGCAGCAACTCAGGTCTGCTCGATTTTCCCCATTTGGCTGGAAAAACAGTGGTCACCACTGCTGGCACCACCTCGGAACGGCTGTTGCGGCGCATGAACGATGACAAGCAGATGGGCATGAATATCATCAGCGCCAAAGATCATGGCGAGGCTTTTTTGACTTTGGAAACCGGACGGGCTGTGGCTTTCATGATGGATGATGCTCTGCTCTATGGCGAACGGGCCAAGGCCAAAAATCCCCAGGATTGGATGATTGCCGGACCGCCGGTGACCTTGGAGGTTTATGCCTGCATGTTGCGCAAAGATGATCCTGATTTCAAGCGTCTGGTCAATGCCGTGATCACCCGCATGATGCTCTCTGGCGAAGCGGAACGCATCTACAACAAATGGTTTACCACACCCATTCCGCCCAAAGGTCTCAATCTGGATTTTCCGCTCTCGGAACCGATGCGCCTGCTTTATGAGGATCCCAACGACATCTCTTTTGATGGTGATGGGCAGGAGAGTCACTCTGCAGGCTCTGCTCTTGCAGCGGGCAAAGGCTATCAATGGAATTGGCAGGTGCTCTTGAGCAAAACTCCAAGTGGTGGCACCTATCTGGATTGGCTGTGGGAGGGATTGCGTTGGACGGTATTGCTCTCTTTGAGCTCCTGGTGTGTAGCGTTGTTGTTGGGGATATTTTTGGGAGTTTTGCGCACGGTCAACAGCAAACCGTATCTGGTTTTGTTTGCCAAAGCCTATGTCGAGCTGTTTCGCAATGTGCCGCTTTTGGTGCAGCTTTTCACCTGGTATTTTGTCCTGCCGGAGCTGCTGCCCGATGTTTGGGGTGATGCGATTAAACAGTGGCATCCGCTCTGGCAACAATTTTTTGCTGCCTGGCTCTGTCTCAGTCTTTTTACCGCCGCCCGCATTATCGAACAGGTGCGTACCGCCATTGAATCCCTGCCGCCTGGCCGCAAAAATGCTGGTCTCGCCCTGGGGATGAATCTGCCGCAGGTTTATCGTTTTGTTTTGTTGCCGGTTGCCTTGCGCATCACCTTGCCGCCTTTGACCAGTGAATTTTTGAACATTTTCAAAAACTCGGCAGTCGCGACCACCATTGGTTTGGTTGAACTCTCTCGGCAGGCGCAACAGTTGGTCGATTATACCGCCCAGCCTTATGAGGCATTCATCTCCGTGACTGTGCTGTATCTGTTGATCAATGTGTTGGTGATGCTTGCCATGCGTCGTTTGGAAAGTGTTGTGCGCATTCCCCGCTTTACCAGCGGAGGCAAAACATGAGCGTATTGGAGGGAAATTATCTGCTTGCCAACCTGCCTGCCCTGATGAGTGGTCTGGCTTTGACTGCCCGCATTACCTTGATTGCTGTGGTATTGGGCATTGCCTGGGGAACCGTGCTGGCGCTGGCTCGTCTGTCTCAGAATAGAATCTTGGCATGGTTTGCGACCTTCTATGTCAATCTGTTTCGTTCTGTGCCCTTGGTGATGGTTATTCTCTGGTTTTTTCTCATCGTGCCGCAGTTGATGCACGCTCTTTTCGGCAATGCGGTCGAAGATATTCGCTTTACTTCGGCTTTGGTAGCCTTTTCCCTTTTTGAGGCTGCCTACTATTCGGAAATTATGCGTGCTGGCATTCTCAGTGTTTCGCGTGGGCAATTTGATGCCGGTTTGGCTCTTGGCTTTACCCGCCAAGAGACCTTGCGCATCATCATTCTGCCGCAAGCCTTCCGCAACATGTTGCCTCTGCTGTTGACCCAGGCGGTCATTCTGTTTCAGGATACCTCTTTGGTCTATGTGATTGGATTGTCCGATTTTTTTGGTACCGCCCACAAACTGGGTGATCGGGATGGCCATTTGGTCGAAATGTTGCTGCTGGCCGGGCTCATCTATTTTTTGATCAGCTTTTTGGCTTCCCAACTGGTTGCCCGTCTGCAAAAGAGGAGGATCCGGTGATCTCCATCCGCAACGTTTCCAAATATTATGGTGCATTTCGTGTGCTTTCCCAATGCAGCGTCGCAATCAATCCCGGCGAGGTGGTGGTGGTGTGCGGTCCTTCGGGATCAGGCAAATCCACCCTGATTAAATGTGTCAATGCTTTGGAACCCTTCCAGGAGGGGGAGATTATTGTTGATGGTCAGTCGCTGCATGATCCGCGTACTGATCTGACCCGTTTGCGTGCCCGTGTCGGCATGGTTTTCCAACATTTTGAACTGTTTCCGCAAATGACGGTGTTGGATAATCTTTGTCTGGCTCAGGTCAAGGTGCTCAAACGTTCCCGTGAGGAAGCCGAAGAGAAGGGTATGCGTCTTTTGGATCGGGTGGGGTTGCGGGAACATGCCCTGAAATATCCTGGACAGATTTCTGGTGGTCAGCAACAGCGTGTTGCCATTTCCCGTGCTTTGTGCATGGATCCCATCTGTATGTTGTTTGATGAACCGACCTCTGCCTTGGATCCTGAGATGATCAATGAGGTATTGGATGTGATGGTTGAATTGGCCAAGGAGGGGATGACCATGATGTGTGTCACCCATGAGATGGGTTTTGCGCGTCGGGTTGCTGATCGGGTGATTTTTATGGATCAAGGGCAGATTCTTGAAGATCGCCCCAGTGCTGATTTTTTTGCTGCTCCACAAACTGAAAGAGCAGTCCAGTTTCTTTCCCGTCTGCTCTCCCGCTAATTTTACCTGTTTTTCTTTCTCTTGTGCCACTCCCTCTCATCCCAAGACAAGAGGGAGCGGACAGTCGGCTGTAACCTTATGCAGAGGTTGCAACCGCTTTCATATCGGCAACGGATTGTGTTGGGGTGTGAAAGTGCATGTGCTCGACACGGGCTGCAGAGGCGACTTTTGCGACGGCAGCAGCGGGTGCATGGTTTTTGCTGAGAGGCCGTTGTGGGCGGTTATAGGCGCTGAAGGAGAGACGCAACAGCACTCCGATCATGGCAATGCTGACTGCCATGCCTGCCAATAAGGGTAAATAGCCTTGCAGTTGCAGGCGCGCCATGACCGCAATGGCAAATAGAGCCACCAGGGCCATCAATACACGATGTACGGGACGAATGGATGAGATTTTCATAATCTGCTGCTCCTTATAAGGAATGAAATGGTTAACTGGCGAACCTTGTCCAAAATGGGAGTGTTCGTTGCCATTCCTTACATCAGGAAACATGCCAGCAGGGTTGTTGCCAGATAATCTAATATTTTTAACAGGTTATCGTTTGCAGATTCTCTGTGCCAGGTTGTTCGTTTTGCTGCAGGAAAATCGGATGTTTGCGGGATGTTGAGTTGTAAGTTATTGTAAATAGGCTCTCTTTATTTGCTTGCAGCAATCTGTTGGCTGCAGCATATGCTGCACCCGTATTGCTGTTGGTGTTGAGCTTTTTCGACTGCATCTCATTGAGGAGTGTTTGTGTATGACTTTTTGCTACCGATCTCTTGGCTGTCTGCTGCTATTTTTGTTGGGGGTATTTTTTTTGCCAACCGGGCTGCTACAGGCCAGTGAACAGGCCAGCAGGCAGAGTGCTGTCAGCGTTGCCAGTTTTGATTGTGGCAAGGCGCAAACAGGCATTGAAAAATTGATTTGTTCTGACTCCAAACTGGCTGCGGCAGATTTGGCTTTGGGGGAGAGGTACAGTCAGGTGCGGCGTGCAGCCGCAGATAAGGAGGCTGTGCAGCGGCAACAGATGCAGTGGTTGAAACAGGTGCGCAACCAGTGCAGTAGTGTGCAGTGTTTGTTGCAGGTTTATGAGCAGCGTTTACAGGAGTTTTCGGATGGTGCAGTGGGGCAGAGTGCGGCACCCTCTTCGCTTTTTCCTGCACTCTATGTAGGTGGTTTTACGGGCAAAGAGCAGTTGCGTTTTACTGCTGATGGGCAACTGTTTACTGAAGAGGGCGAAGCCGGGCGTTATGAGGTAGATAGTGTCTCCCCATGGCCAGATGCTCGCTATCCGTTATTATTGATCCAGACAGAGGATGGCAAAAGGGTGGAGCGGCACTGCAAAGTGCAACCGGACAGGGTTCGTTTGTTGTGTGACGATGGGGGAACGCTGGCTGCGGAATATATTCGTCAAGGTGTTGCACCAGCAGAGGTTTTGCCCATGGCACAGCGTTGTGATGCGGAGCAGATCTATTTGGATGTGATGGCAGCCGCCCGCAGAGCCCGTCCCGAATGGGAATTGAAAGGGTCAACGCACATAGAGGAGGATAAGCCGGGCCATTGTTTGATTTCGCTTTATTATTTGCACAATGGTCAAGCTATCGATCTGTCGGCCTCTTATGATTTGCGCAGCCGACCATTGCGTTTGCAGATAGTGCCACAGATGAAAAAATAATGGTGAACTATTCACCACCAAGAACAACTGGGGGTCCAGGGAGGGCACCTCCCTGGTGGAGTCCAGAGGCAAAGCCTCTGGGAATTTATCTTTTATCTTTTGCTTTTTATCTTTTATCTTTTATCTTTTGCCTTTGGCGCGCTTTTCAAACTAAGCCGACGCGCTTTTTGCGTCGGCGCAGCGCGCCTAATGGAAGCAAGCTGTGCGGATTGGCGCGTATTTTTGCGCCAATTTGCACAGCATCCCCATGGGGGTAGAGCTGGCGAGCCAGCACAAACCTGAATAGCTACAAATAACGAAAGCCAGCACAACCTCCATTTTCCTCACTTTTTCACTCATGGCAAGCGCATTTGCCAGTTTCCTCACTGTTGCCACAAGCGAAACTGTGCATGTCGGGCGTCCGCCCTCCCAAAGAGTGCCCCTTCGGGGCACAGATTGGTGCGGCGTGCGCGAATGCTACGCATTCGCTTCTGGTGAAACGCCGCACATTTTCAGCAGGGCTTTGCCCTGCACCCACCAGGAGGAGATAATCTCCTCCTGGACCTCCATAATAGTTTTCTGATTTTTACCCTGCTTTTTCACTTGCTCCACAACGCCGCAGAGGGGATGATACCCTGTACTGGTCACAGCTTGCCCTCGGTGGTGCAAAAGATACTCTCTCTTGCAAATGGTTAAGGAGTCTTCTCTTTGTTCAAAATAATATGGATGCTTTTGTTGCTTGTTCCCGCCACGGTACAGGCTGTGGGTACGGTGGCTCCGCCCTGTCTGGGCAAAAGTCAGCTTGCTGCTGCCGAAACATTCTACAAGCGCTATTCTGAGTTTTATCTGCAGGATCCCAAACAACTGCGCGGTTTGGTCACGGCGGGATTGCTGTATGGGCTTGCTCAGGAGTACCAATGCAAGAAACAAGGAGAGCTGTGTGCCATCGAAGCCGATCCCTGGAGCGGCGCCCAGGATGGCGAGATCAAAAAACCGATCTCCTTTCGACTGCTCTCTGGTGACAACCGATCAGCCACGGTCGCCATGCACTATCTCTTTGTCATGGATGGCAAAAAAGAGAAACAGTCGGCCACTTTGCAACTGGAGCGCAACAATCCCAACGCTTGCTGGCAGGTTGCAGATATAGTTTCAGCAACGGGCAGCTCGTTGCGGCAGCTTTTACAGACCACGCAGAGCGATGCCGATGAGAGCCCCTTGCCACCACCGGGCAGCAACCAAGCAACCTCGGTGACAGATTAATCACAAGGTAACAAGGGTGCCTGCCAAACAGCGCAGCAGCCATTGCTATAAGACGGCCGTTCGTCTGTTTGCGGCAAGGGTGCCTGCCATAGGCCGGGTGCAGCCCAGGTCAATCATATTTGCTCATTTCCTCACTGTTGCCACAAGCGAAACTGTGCCTGTCGGGCGTCCGCCCTCCCAAAGAGTGCCCCTGCGGGGCACCGATTGTCGCGGCGTGCGCGAATGCTTCGCATTCGCTTCTGGTG
>NZ_RXIU01000097.1 GCF_004217665.1 Candidatus Magnetaquicoccus inordinatus
CGATAGGTCATTCAGTGAGTCACAGCAGGCGTTTCTGCTGTAGGCAGCATGGCGTCATGATCGGCCAGCAGAGGAGGGGGCTCTGGCAAGGACTCTTCCTCTGCAGCCAGAGTACGCAACGGCTTGGTCAAGGCCAGACTCAACACCTCATCCAGATGGTTTACTGGATGAATCTCCAGATCACGGAGGATGCTTTGTGGTACCTCCTTGAGATCCTTGACATTTTCGCTGGGAATAAGCACATGTTTCACCCCAGCGCGATGTGCGGCCAATAATTTTTCTTTCAAGCCACCAATGACCAATACCCGACCACGCAAGGTGATTTCACCGGTCATTGCCACATCGCGACGCACAGGAATGCCCAGCAAGGCGCTGACCAGGGTGACACACATGGCAATACCCGCCGACGGACCATCCTTGGGTGTGGCACCTTCAGGAACATGGATATGGATGTCATGTTTTTGGAAAAAATCCTCTTCGGTCAAGCCCCACTCTTTGGCGCGGGAACGCACATAGGTCATGGCCGCCTGGGCCGACTCCTGCATCACATCACCCAGCTTGCCGGTGATCATCAGCTTGCCTTTGCCATCCAACTGGGTGCCTTCAATGGTCAAGATCTCACCACCCACCTCTGTCCAGGCCAAGCCGGTGGTTACTCCCACCAGATCGGTATCCTCCGCCAAGCCAAAGCGATGACGACGCACACCCAGATATTTTTCCAGCGCTTTTGCCGTGACGGTGACCCGTCCTTTGGCCTTGCCGGAGAGCAAGGCACGTGCTGTTTTCCGGCACAAACTGGCAATCTCTCGGTCCAGATTGCGCACACCCGCCTCCCGGGTATAATAACGGATGATCTCCAGCAGACCTTGCGGAGTCAGTAAAAATTCACTTTTATCCAGCCCATGCGCTTCCATCTGCCGGGGGATCAGATAGCTGTTGGCAATACGAATCTTTTCCTGTTCGGTATAACCAGCCAGACGAATCACCTCCATGCGATCCAATAAGGGACGCGGAATATTCAGGCTGTTGGCCGTGGTGATGAACATCACCTTGGAAAGATCATAATCCACCTCCAGATAATGATCGTTAAAGGCCACATTTTGTTCGGGATCCAACACCTCCAACAAAGCGGAGGAGGGATCACCACGAAAATCGGATCCAACCTTGTCGATCTCATCCAACAAAAAGAGGGGATTATTGCTGCCGGCTTTTTTCATGGATTGAATGATTTTGCCTGGCAGGGAGCCGATATAGGTACGCCGATGGCCGCGAATCTCCGCTTCGTCGCGAATACCGCCCAGAGAGATGCGTACATATTCACGACCTGCTGCACGGGCAATCGATTTGGCCAGCGAGGTTTTACCCACACCGGGAGGGCCCACCAGACATAAAATCGGGCCTTTGACCTTTTGCACCTTTTGCTGCACGGCAAGCTGTTCGAGAATTCGCTCTTTGACCTTGTCCAGCCCCCAATGATCCTCCGCCAGAATCTCTTCTGCCCGGCCAAGATCATGGCTCATCTCCGTAAACTCTCCCCAGGGGAGGCTGATCAGCCAATCGATATAGTTGCGTACCACTGTCGCTTCGGCTGACATGGGTGCCATCTGTCGCAATTTTTTCAGCTCGGCCTCAGCCTTTTTGCGTGCCTCTTCAGAAAGCTGTACGGAGGCAATCTTTTCCGCCAGTTCGGTCAGCTCCTCTTTTTCGTCGCTGCGCTCTCCCAACTCCTTCTGGATGGCTTTCATCTGTTCGTTGAGATAATAGTCGCGATGGCTTTTTTCCATCTGGCGCTTGACGCGACCACGCACTCTTTTTTCCACCTGGAATACATCCAGCTCCTGCTCCATGGTGAGCAGCAGCCGCTCCAGACGGTCCAGAACCGACGGCATTTCCAGCAATGCTTGCCGTTCCACCACCTTCATGGAGATGTGCGGAGCGACCACATCAGCCAGTTGCTCTGGATCTTCGGTATTCTGCAGCGAAGTCAAAACCTCTGGGGCGATGCGTTTATTGATTTTGGCATAGGCATCAAACTGGCGAACAATGGTACGCATCAGAGCCACAGCTTCGGTCTGATCATACTCATCTTGTTCCAGTGGAGTGGCTTCAACGATAAAACAGGGATCACGTTGGACATAGCGGCGGATGCGCAGGCGGCGTCCTCCCTCTACCAACACTTTGACTGTGTTATCAGGCAGCTTCAAGACCTGGAGGATGATTCCCTCCACGCCAACGCTATTGATATCCTCCTCCCCTGGTTCATCGGTCGAGGCCTCCTTTTGGGTCACCAGCAGAATCCGCCGCTGATCTCCCTGGGGAATGATCGATTCCAAGGCGCGAATCGAGCGCTGCCGTCCGACAAACAGTGGGACAATCATATGCGGAAAAACAACAATATCCCGCAACGGCAACAGCGGAATACGCATCACTCCCGAACCGACTTTGCCATCATATATTTGTGTGGCCATGCCATCATCCTTTATGACCGCGCTTTAACCATGCGCTTCCAGAGGCAACTCTTCATAAATCAACAAAGGAACCGCATCTTGTTCAATGGCTTCCTTGTTGATTACCACTTCGCGCACATTATCCAGAGAGGGAATATCATACATCACGTCCAGCAGAACATTTTCCAAAATGGCGCGCAGACCACGGGCACCAATTTTACGTTTAATGGCTTTGGCTGCCACAGCCCGCACCGCCTCTTCGGTAAAGGTCAGGCTGACCTCTTCCAGTTCAAACAGACGTTGATACTGTTTGAGCAAGGCATTTTTGGGTTCACGGAGGATGCGCACCAACGCCTCTTCATCCAGCTCTTCCAGAGTGGCTACCACCGGCAGGCGACCGACAAACTCTGGAATCAGGCCATATTGCAACAGATCTTCTGGTTCCAGTTGTGACAGTAACTCATTGAGCAGCTCTTGCTCGGAGCTTTTTTTGATTTCGGAGGTGAAGCCGATCCCACGATGTTTGTTGGAGCGGCGTTCGATCACCTTTTCCAAGCCGTTGAAGGCGCCCCCGCAGATGACCAGAATATTGGTGGTATCCACCTGCAGATACTCTTGTTGGGGATGCTTGCGTCCGCCTTGCGGGGGAACATTGGCGATGGTGCCTTCAATAATTTTCAGCAGAGCCTGCTGCACCCCTTCACCGGAGACATCGCGGGTGATGGAGGGATTGTCAGATTTGCGGGCGATTTTATCGATCTCATCGATAAAGACAATCCCTTTTTGGGCTCTTTCCACATCGTTGTCTGCGGCCTGCAGCAGGCGCAACAAGATGTTTTCCACATCCTCACCCACATAACCGGCTTCGGTGAGCGTGGTGGCATCGGCGATGGTAAAGGGAACGTTCAAAATGCGCGCCAAAGTCTGTGCCAATAAGGTTTTACCAGACCCTGTTGGACCAATCAGCAGAATATTGCTTTTGGCAATCTCCACCCCGCCATCTGGACCACTCTCCGCAGTCAGACGTTTATAGTGGTTATAGACCGCAACGGCCAAAACCTTTTTGGCACGATCCTGGCCGATGACATATTCATCCAGGATGCTTTTGATTTCACTGGGCGTGGGTACACCCTCGGAGCGGCGACTGCTCTTCTCCTCTTTGTCTTCCTTGATGATCTCGCGGCAGAGGTCGATACACTCATTGCAGATAAAAACCGATGGTCCGGCAATCAGCTTCCGGACCTCATGTTGATTTTTACTGCAAAATGAACAGTGCAAGACACTGCCCACACCCGTCACTTTTTTTGCCATTCTTGTGCGACCCCCAATCAATCAGCCGAAGCGTTGTCGGTTTCATCAACTGTACGCTTTTCAATGACTTTATCGGTCAAGCCATATTCACAGGCTTCGTGGGCAGAGAGATAAAAATCCCGTTCGGTATCGCGGGCGATGCGGCGTAAAGGTTGACCGGTATGGTGCGACAAAATGGCGTTCAAACGATCGCGCATGCGATTGATTTCCCGTGCCTGGATTTGGATCTCGGTGGATTGTCCATGCACACCGCCCAGAGGTTGATGGATCATCACCCGTGAATTGGGCAGCACCAAACGTTTGCCTTTGGTTCCGGCGGCCAACAAAACCGCACCCATGCTGGAGGCTTGGCCGATACAGAGAGTGCTCACATCCGGCCGGATAAACTGCATGGTGTCATAAATAGCCAACCCGGAGGTGACATGTCCCCCCGGTGAATTGACATAGAGATGAATGTCCTTTTCTGGATTTTCCGATTCCAGAAAAAGCAATTGCGCAATGACAAGATTGGCCGAATGATCATCGATCGGCCCAACCAGAAAGATAACCCGTTCTTTCAGCAGGCGGGAGTAAATATCATATGCCCGCTCGCCGCGGTTGGTAGTCTCCACTACCATAGGTACCAGACTCATAAAACACCCTTTTTATGCTGTGACAAGCCGCGATGGCAGGTCAGGTATCGCATAAAGCATACCAGTCACATCGAAACAACGGCAAACTGTTTTAGGCTGCTGCTGCCTCTGTGTTCTCCTGTCCCATCAACTCTTTGAACGTGCATTTCTCTTCTGTTATGGTACTCTGTTCGCGAATCCAATCAATGGTTTGCTGTTCCAGTATCGAGGCGCGCACACTCTCCATCCGTTCTTCATTTTCGCGAAACCACTGTTTCATGGCTTTGGCGCGTTCGCCAAACATGGCGCTCATCTCTTCCAAACGGGCCTCGACAGCCGCTTCATCCAGGACCAATTTTTCCCGTTCGGCAATTTCGCCCAACACCAGACCCAAAATGACCCGTTCCTGTGCCGGCTTGACAAACTGGGCGGCCAGGGCCTCTTCGCTCATTCCCAAATCGGCCAAGCTCATTCCTTGTTGCTCATAATCGCGTTGTGCCTGTTTGGCAATCACCCGGCACTCCCGTTGCACCAACCGCTCGGGCAGCTCCATGCCATTGCTTGCCAACAACTGCCGGAGGATAGCATCTTTGAGCTGTTTTTCGCTCTCTTGTTCCGCCTGTTTGTGCAAACTGTTGCTGATTTCGTTGCGCAGCTCGGTCAAGCCGCCCTCCCGCAATCCTGCGAGTGTGGCCAGAGAGTCATCTTCTGGTGGCAAAATAGAGGCTTGCACCTCATGAACAGTGCAATCAAAGGTGGCCTCTTTGCCGGCCAACTCGCTGGCACGATATTGGTCAGGAAAACGCACCCGTACCTGACGCTCCGTACCGGCCACACTGCCAACCAATTGCTCTTCAAAGGTATCGATAAAACGACCTGAACCCAGCTCCAAGGTGTGGCCGGTGCCTTGGCCGCCCGGGAAGGGTTCGCCATCAATTTTACCGAGAAAATCGAGAATGACCCGATCTCCCATCTGTGCTGCCCGTCCTTCTTCTGTTTCATAACGGGCATGTTCCTTGCGCAATTGCGCAATAACCGTATTGATATCCTCGTCCGTGACCTCTGCCAGGCGACGGGTGAGCGTCAAGCCGTTATAGCCTTTTGGGTCTACTTCTGGATAAATTTGAATTTGTGCGGTATAAATAAAATCGTTTCCGCGTTCTATCTTGCCGATGGTCAGACGTGGTTCATTATCGACCGGATGCAGCTCTTTTTCAGTCAGGACCGTAAAATAGGTCTCCTGGATCAGCCGTTCTACCAACAACCCAGAGAGATGATCGCGGAAACGAGATTCGAGCAGCGCTTTCGGGATTTTGCCTGGGCGAAAACCTGGCAATTTGGCGGATGTTGCCAACTTGGCCAACTCTTGCTCCAACAACTCGTCAACCCGGCTGGCTGCAATGCGCACGGTAACTTCCCGATCAAAGGTTGCTGTTTCTTTAACGATGACGTCCATGGATCCCCACTTTGTTACACGGTTGAAAAGGGTATGATACCCTCAGGCAGAGCCGTTACGCAACGTATCCCGTCAAGAATCATCCGTTTACGCTGGATATTTTCTGCATTTTGCCTGTTGTTGGGCAGGCAAAGGGATCTGACTTTCATTTGTCAACCGCTATCGACTGGGGAAAAGGAGGCACGCAAAGCCTGAAAGGTCAGCACGGGAAACCGTCTGACAGAAAAGAAATTGCAGAAAAATCTACCCTGAGCTCTTGGCCCAAGCCTCTCGCTTCTGTTAACATTCCTCGCAAGAGTGGTACCATGTGCCAGTTCTCTGCTTTGCCCAGTATAGAGATCTAAGGAGTGGAAGGGATGGTATAGCTCCACAGCAAAGCAGCGCCGGATAAGTTTAAGTGTATAACCTTCTCTGTATCGGTTGTTGCAATCGACAGAGAGCCCTGTCACTGCACCCTTTGTGACCTGTTACGGATTGCCAACAAGGTTATTATCCTATGGAACAGTATAACCAGAACCTTTTTTTGCTGCTCAACGCCGGTGCAGAACCTGGTAGTTTTGCTTTGTATGGGGCAATTTTTCTTGCCAAATGGTTGGTTTATGTCATTCCGCTCCTTCTGGCCAGCATGTGGTTGTGGGGGCTCTCCTATCATCGTGAGCTGGCTGTCAAAGCGGTGTTGACCATCCTTTTGGCCCTGAGTATCAGTGTGACCTTGCGGGCCTTGTGGCCGCATCCTCGTCCCTTTGTCATCGGGCTTGGCCATACCCATCTCTTTCATGCTCCCGATGCCTCTTTTCCCAGTAATCATGCTGTTTTCTGTTTTGCTGCCGCCTTTTCTCTCTGGCTGAACGGTTTGCGCAAGCGTGTGGGTTGGGTGTTGTTTGGTTTGGCCGGATTGGTCTGTTGGGCCCGGGTCTATTTGGGGGTGCATTTTCCTTTTGATATGCTGGGAGGATTATTGGTGGCCTGGACCGCCGCACTGATTATCAACCGCATCTTGCAGATCAAGCGCTATGGAGATCGTTTGGTAGTCGCTTTGGAAAATCACTATCGTCGTCTGTTGAGCAAATGGATTGCCAAGGGCTGGTTGGCGGAATAAACAGCAGGCACCCAGCCAGGGGAGTATGATCATCCCCTGGCCTGGGCTCTCTGTCAGTGCGTGGGTGGCAGTGTGACTTGATTTAACACGGTATCCAAACGGTCGGCCAATACCGAACCCAACGAACGATAAAAACGTGTCGCCAAACCGGGCACCAATTCCAGTAGCGAATGCAGATCTGTAAAGGCAATCCAGTCAAATTCACAGGGCTCCACAGTGATCACGGTAGCGCTGATTGTCGAACCATCCAACAGAGAGGTGACTCCCAACAGCTCTCCGGGCCCCAACTGAGCAACCACCACCTCCTTATCCAGATTATTGCGTACCACCTTGACCGAGCCTGAAACCAGCAGGTGCAGGGCATGCAAGACCACCCCTTCGGAAAAAATGGTCTCTCCTGCTGCATAGGTTTGCCGGTTAAAATGGGCGCTGATCAGTTGCAAATCGCTGTCGATCAGATATTTCAACATCTTGTTTTTATTCATTACCATTGCCTCCTCAAGGCGGAATATGCTCAGGTTGGCGCGGACAGTAGATAGAGTTGACCATCACGAATCTCTGTTGCCACTACTTGCAAAGTTTTGCCATTGGCCGGTTGCAAACAGGCACCACTGGCCAAGTCAAATGTCCAGTTGTGAACGCGACACTCCACTTGCGTGCCATGATCGGTGCCGTGACACAGATTGGCTTTGGAGTGGGGGCAGCGGGCGCTATAGACCAAAACTGTATCGTTATCGGTACGATAAAGCAGCAAATCTCCGCTTGGACGTTGCAGTGTCTGCAGTCGTTGCAGGGGGAGATCGGCAACGGTACAGAGTCGCAACGAAGAATCGGCTGTCGGACTCTCTTGTGCCACCTCCGGCAGCAGATCCATTTCGCGCATAATATCAATCGCATCCAAGACCTTGTTCAGACCGGCGGCCGGAAAGGCCATCAACACCGCATCCAGAATCTCTTCGCGACTGGCGCCTGCTTTCAAGGCTTTAGGCGCATATTGGCGCAAGCCCCGTTCGGTACCCACGGTTACTTTGGTGACAATTTGAATCAAATGCCGGGTTTTTTCATCCAACGCCTGCACGCTGTGTTTATAAAAACTCAACAGACTGGTTGCTGCTTCTGGACGGGCTTTGGCTAAATAGGTGAGTGCTTTAGACATGTATGCTGTTTCCTTGTTGTCGGGTGATCAAGAGCCAATCAGTATCGCCACACTGTTTTGCTACCGCAACCTGTGGACCAACTGCTGTGTTTATGTTAACTGATTCATTTGTTTGAGAAATTTTATTTACTGCAGGGGGCAACCGTGTGCGTCATGCCACACGGTTGCCATGGTATTGTGCAGATGCCTGCTTTTTAGTCAAGCATTGTTTGATTTTTGTCAAAGTTATTGGTCGCAGGTGTGCTCATTCCCATTCAATGGTGCCGGGTGGTTTGGAGGTAATGTCGTAGGTGACCCGGTTGATCCCTTTTACTTCATTGATGATGCGGCTGGCGATGCGGGCCAGCAGATCGTGGGGCAACGGATAGTAGGCAGCGGTCATAAAATCCTTTGTTTCCACAGCGCGCAGGGCAACGACATAATCATAACTGCGTCCATCGCCCATGACGCCGACGCTTTTGACCGGCAGAAAGACGGCAAAAGCCTGATCGGTTTTATGATAGTAGCCCGATTGATAGAGCTCTTCCATATAGATGGCATCGGCGCGGCGCAACAGCTCGGCAAACTCTTTACGCACTTCACCGAGGATGCGCACTCCCAGCCCAGGGCCGGGGAAGGGGTGGCGCCGGATCATGCGTTCGGGGAGTCCCAACTGCAAGCCGATCTGTCTGACCTCATCCTTGAACAGCTCCCGCAACGGTTCCAGCAAGGCCAAACCCATTTTTTCCGGCAGACCGCCGACATTATGGTGTGACTTGATGGTGGTTGCAGTGGCGCTTTTGGCGCCAGCCGATTCGATCACATCGGGATAGATGGTACCCTGGGCCAACCAGCGCACACCGTCAATCTTTTTTGCCTCTTCTTCAAACACCTCGATGAAGGTATGGCCGATGATTCTTCTCTTTTGTTCCGGGTCGGTCACTCCCTGCAGGCGCGAGAGAAAACGCTCTTCTGCATCGACCCGGATCACCCGTACTCCCAAGTGGGCGGCAAAGGTGGCCATCACCTCATCGCCTTCGTTGAGGCGCAACAGACCGTTATCGACAAAAATGCAGGTCAATTGTGTCCCGATGGCGCGATGCAAAAGGGCGGCAGTTACTGCAGAGTCAACGCCACCGGAGAGACCCAGAATGACATGGTCATTGCCCACCTTTTCCCGGGCCAGACGACTCTCCCGTTCGATTACTCCTTGTGCTGTCCACAAACCCTGACAGCCGCACAAGCCCAACACAAAATCCTGAATCAGCAACTCACCCTGTTCGGTATGATTGACCTCGGGATGGAACTGTACGCCCAACAGATGGTCATCTTTGGAAGCGATAGCAGCGATAATATCGTTATTGCTGTTGGCCAGGATCCGAAATGAGTTGGGGACTCGAGTGACATGGTCGCCATGGCTCATCCAGACCTTGACTGGCCAGGGGCGTTCGGAGAGGCCATGGATATGGCTCTGGCGAAAAAAGTTGGGGAAGGGGTTGGCATGCGATTCATGGCGCCACACCGTAGCCAAGCCATATTCACGTGTTTTTGAAGGCGCCACCTCGCCGCCAAAATGGCGGGCCAGCAGATGCATGCCATAACAAATGCCCAACACCGGCACACCCAGGGAGAGGATGACCGGATTCAGGTCAGGGGCACCGGCGTCATAGACGGAACGATGACCGCCAGAGAGAATAATCCCTTTCGGTTTGAAGGCGCGTATAGCTTCTGTGCTCATGCTATGGGGATGAATCTCGCTGTACACCTGTGCTTCCCTTACCCGGCGGGCGATCAACTGGGTATATTGGGAACCATAGTCAAGGATGAGGATTCGTTCCTCATGGATGGGATCAGCGGACATGGGTTGATGCTCCTGACTTAATCCTGGCGATAGTTGGGTGCTTCTTTGGTTATGCTGACATCATGGACATGCGACTCGCGCAGTCCGGCCTGAGTGATTTGCACAAAGGAGGGTTTGCTGCGCAAGGTGGGAATATCGACGCATCCGGTATAGCCCATGGCGGCGCGCAATCCTCCCAAAATCTGTTGAATCAAGGGTTGTAGCGGTCCTTTATAGGGTACCCGTCCTTCGACCCCTTCCGGGACCAACTTTTGCACATCAACGCCGGCTTGGGCATAGCGGTCCTGGGATCCTTGCACCATGGCACCCAGGGAGCCCATGCCACGATAGGTTTTATAACTGCGTCCCTGAAAGAGAAACACCTCTCCTGGCGATTCATCGGTACCGGCAAACATGGAGCCCATCATTACCGAGGAGGCACCAGCGGCAATTGCTTTGGCCACATCGCCAGAAAATTTGATCCCTCCATCGGCGATGACCGGAATCCCTGCCTTTTCTGCTTCGGCCACGCAGTCGGCAATCGCGGTAATTTGGGGAACACCCACTCCGGCGACGATGCGGGTGGTGCAGATCGAACCGGGACCGATACCGACTTTAATGCCATCCGCTCCGGCAGCAATCAGATCACGAGTCCCTTCAGCGGTGGCCACATTGCCGGCGATTACTTCGCAATGGGGATATTTGCCTTTGATCCAGGTGACCATCTCCAGCACACTTTCCGAATGGCCATGTGCAGTATCGACGACGATGACATCCACCTCTGCTTCCACCAGGGCGATGGCACGACTTCGTCCATCTGGCCCAACCCCTATGGCCGCTCCGGCGCGCAGACGACCGATATGATCTTTGCAGGCGTTGGGATTGGTTTGGCTTTTTTCGATATCCTTGACGGTGATCAATCCGACACAGCGGAAGTCGTTGTCTACCACCAATAATTTTTCGATGCGGTGTTGATGCAGCAGCCGTTTTGCCTCTTCCAGGGCAACCCCCTGGGTCACGGTGACCAATTTATGTTGTGGGGTCATCAGTTCGGCGATGGGTTGGTTGAGGTCGGTGGCAAAACGCACATCCCGGTTGGTCAGGATCCCTTGCAAGCGGCCATCCGCCTCGGTCACGGGAATGCCAGAGATATGATATTGCTGCATCATTTCAATGGCCGATTGCAGAGTATCGTTTGGGCGCAGGGTCCAGGGGTCGGAGACCAGACCGGAGACAAAGCGTTTGACAATACGTACCTGGGCGGCTTGCTCTTGCACAGACATGTTTTTATGAATGATGCCGATTCCTCCCTCTTGGGCCATGGTGATGGCAGTGCGGGCTTCGGTCACGGTATCCATGGCTGCGGAGACCAAGGGTATGTTCATACGAATGTTGCGGGTCAAACGGGTCGCCAGGTTGGCGTCTCGTGGCAACAAACCGGAACGGGCAGGAAGCAGTAAAACATCGTCAAAAGTCAAAGCCTGCTTGATAATCCTCATGATAGTTTCAGTTCAGTTGGCAAGAGTGGTGAATGGTGGAACCCCAAGCCCAGCAGATACTGTTCCGGGCTGCGATCACGACTGGCACGGGGTTTGATTAATTTAACCCGTGCAAACATCTGCCGAGCATGGGCAACAATGGTGTGAAAGCTGCTGCCCTGAAAAATTTTTAACACCAGATTACCTCCCGGTCGCAAAGTGGCTTCTGCAAACTGGAAGGCACTTTCCGCCAACAGTTCGCCACGGGCCTGATCGACACTGGGAATACCGCTCATATTGGGTGCCATGTCGGAGAGAATGACATCTGCCACACGGCTATCGGCATCAGCGGCCAGCAGAGTGTGCAGTTGCAAGAGCACACTCTCATCCAGAAAATCGCCCTCTACACACTCCACACCGGGAATGGGGGCCATGGGCAACAGGTCGATGGCCAACACGCGCCCTTTGGGGGCGACCAGTTGGGCAGCAACTTGACTCCAACCGCCTGGCGCGGCTCCCAGATCCACGACGGTCATTCCTGGTTGCAGCAACAGGCCCGTCGGATGCGCCAGAGGGCGGTGTTCTTGTGGATAGGTTTGCAGTTCCAGCAACTTATAAGCGGCACGGGAACGATAACCATCCCGTTTGGCAGCAGCAACGTAGGGATCCTCACGATGTTCCTGCAACCATCGGGCGCTGGAGGGGCGTCGCCGGGTCACGGGAGATCCTGTTAATAGCTGATTTTGATAATCTCGAAGTGGCGGTCGCCACCGGGAGCGCGCACCACCACCGAATCGCCCATTTCGCGTCCAATCAGAGCACGGGCCATAGGGCTGGTAAACGAGATCATACCCTGTTCCAGGTTTGCCTCATCGACGCCGACAATTTGATAGGTCGTTTCGCTATCTGTTTCCACATCCACGATGACGACCGTGGCTCCAAAAACCACTTTATTGGAACGAATTTGTGCTGGATCGATCACTTCGGCATTGGAGAGGCGTGTTTCTATCTCTTTGATGCGACCTTCATTAAAGGACTGCTGCTCTTTGGCAGCATGATATTCTGCATTTTCCGACAGATCACCATGATCGCGGGCAACGGAGATTGCCTCGACAATCCGAGGACGTTCCACGGTTTTCAGCCGTTTTAATTCGGCCTTCAGTTTCTGCTCCCCTTGCAGGGTCATGGGAGTTTTTTGCGTCATCGTGCTTACTCGATCCATCCCCTGGCGTGGGGAATACTGAAATGGGCTGGGCCTGGAAATACGAAAAAGAGCAAGTCTACCTTCAGCCATGCTGACAGTCAACTTAAGATCACGACAGCCCGACAAATTCTCCCTAGGGCAATTGCATTTGCCAATTTCCTCACTGTTGCCACAAGCGAAACGGTGCATGTCGGGCGTCCGCCCTCCCAAAGAGTGCCCCTGCGGGGCACAAATCGGTGCGGCGTGCGCGAATGCTGCGCATTCGCTTCTGTAGAAACGCCGCACATT
>NZ_RXIU01000098.1 GCF_004217665.1 Candidatus Magnetaquicoccus inordinatus
GAAATTCATGCACACAATTCTATCATAATCGAATTTTAATGTATAGTTTCAATGCGTTATTCTTTTTGAGGAGGCCCGAATTAAATCCATGTGGCGCGTAGAACTAAAACCATGTGGCGCGTTACAGACAAGGAAAAGGCAATCAATCCTGGTCGGCATTTACTCCCTACCAGCCAGAGGGCAGCCGAGGGGCGCGTCATATTGTCGGCTTGTGATGGTGGGAAAGGGCATCAATCCTGGATGGCAAGACACATCACCGAAGGAGCGGATATTTTCCAAATGATTACTATTTGATTACTGGAACAAAAACGGCCACCTTGTGAGTGACCGTAACTATTTGATTTTTATGGTGAGCCGTGCAGGAATCGAACCTGCGACAAGCTGATTAAGAGTCAGCTGCTCTACCAACTGAGCTAACGGCCCACAGCAACAATGGCCTGCATTTTGACAGTTTTTTGCAGCGAGTCAAGGTCAAAACAATGCCGCCATGACGAAATCCTTGCCCATATTCACACGATGTTTTACAGTCTTAGCTTTATAGACAGCAACACTCTTCCCTGCCTGTTGCCCCATTCTACTGGAAAGCAAATCCTATGACCTTGTTGTTGCTCTCTCTCCATATCCTCGCCGCAACTATCTGGATCGGAGGAATGTTTTTTGCCCACGTTTTCCTGCGCCCAGCAACATTACAATTGGAAATCGAACCACGCATCGATCTCTGGTACGGCATCTTCTCGCGCTTCTTTCCCTGGGTATGGGCAATTATCCTGATCTTGCCTCTCAGCGGTTATGCTCTGCTACACACCACCTTTGCCAACCCAAACCCAGCTCCTACCTACATCCGTATCATGCAATGGCTCGGCTGGAGCATGATCTTTCTCTTTGTCTTCCTTTTCCTTGCCCACTTTCGCAACATGGCAAAAATGGTCAAAAAACGTCTCCTCCCGGAAGCGGCAATCTATCTGAACCGCATCCGCATCATCGTCTCCATCAACCTCTTTCTCGGCTTGGTCACCATTATGGTCGCCACTACGGGACGCTATTGGTAACCATCCTTAAAACATCGTAAACAGTGAGTTCCGCTGGATTCCCATTTGTGATCCCGTATACTCACTCAAATGAGTCATCCCTGTCTCTAAGGCCATTTGCCACCAATATCGCGCCTGCCCCTGCTCTCCTCTTATGCTATAATATTCTCCTAAATGAAAATATATATCGCATAAATATTCCTTGCTCTGCCGCTCAGTTTGACCACGGGGAACACGCCCAACAACCTCTTCCGCACTCAACTGCTCTAAATGCAACGCAAAAAGTGGACCGGGCCAGGATAAATGCGCAAACTCCCCTGACTTGCGTTCACACTCCTCCTCACGCCATAACCTCCGACAACTGCTGACCAATTCATAGCGCCCAGAAACCCCTGACCGCTCCTGTGCCAGATAGTGCCACAATACCGCGTAGGGACTCCGCTGCTGTGCTTTATTGCTTTTGCTGTATTGCTCCAAATCGTTTACAGCCGACTGATACTCACCCAGCAGATAATACATGATGCCACGGTTGAACAAAGCCCGGCTGGACATGTTGCTCCCTGGCAAATCAGAGCGCATTTTGATTGCCGCTGAAAAATCAGTAATTGCCCCATCATAAATTCCCATACGTTGCTGCATGACTCCACGATTATTCAGAATGATCGCTCTCTCCAATACCGTCAAATCATGATAATTCAAAGCATCAGAAAAATAGTTCAATGCCTCTTCCCAACGCCCAGCCTCAGCCTCTTGCAACCCTTTTTGCACCCGCAGCGCAGCATTTTTTCCTGCCCCTGCATCGGGTAAAGAGCGCGCTGTCGGTAGATTTCGCTCAGGAGCCGATACACATCCAGATAAACCCATGCCCAACACACAATAGACTATACAGATCCATAGCGCCCGACCGCTTCTCCCCTTCATCGCGCTTCCTACCTCCAAATCGAGCCAATGTTGTCACAATCTGTGCAAAAAATTCCTCGGTAATAGCGCATATCACATCCCTTTCCCTCTATTGCCCGGATCGTCTGCACATCTTTCTGCTGCAAGCTGCCATTGGAAAACAGATTTTTTATCGCAACCGCAAGGAGGTTACTCCTTGCCCTCCTGCTCGGCAATCTCTTTCCTGACCTGATCCATATCCAACGCAAGTGCCTTCTCAATCACCTCTACAAGGCTCGTTTCGGGCAACATTCCCGGCTGCATAAAGATAATAATCTTCTGCCGAAAGATCATTAAGGTCGGAATGGAACGAATCTGAAAGGCTCCTGCCAGCCCCTGCTCCGCATCCGTATTGACCTTGCCAAAAATCACATCGGGATATTTTTCCGACACCTTATCAAATATAGGCGCAAATGAACGGCAAGGGCCACACCATGGTGCCCAAAAATCAACCAACACCATATCATTCTCGGCAACCGTACTGTTAAAATTTTCTGTCGTCAATTCTACGCTGGCCATTATTCTTTCTCCCGCCTGTCCAAAGGTTGAACTACTGAGAAATCCCCTTTGCGGGCGGATCCCCCAAGCATCTCTATTATCACATCTTCCGGATGCCGGTCGGCGTGTGACAAACTTTCCCGAACCAAGCTGTATCCGGCTCGCAATTGACTTACCCGTCCTGAATCCGTCAACAACTCCTGTAAATCATCAGCTAAACGAACCGCTTGCACCTCATGCTGAATTCTCTCGACCACCAAACCATACCCGGCAACCAGATTTGCCAAGGAGATATAGGGCACACGAATCACCCGCCGACCAATCGCATAGGTCAGTTGATTGACCCGATACACTACCACCATAGGTGCATCCAAGAGAGCAGCCTCCAGAGTTGCCGTACCAGAGGCCACCAAGGCCGCATCAGCAGCCGCCAGCAAGGAGTAGGTCTCTCCCTGCCGCCACTCTATACGCACCCCCTCCGCAGCCAAGTTTACCATATCGGCAGGCCAACAAGAGGCCAAGTCGGTCACCGTCAAGGTATCGGCCAAAGCCAAAACAAAGCGCACATTCTGCAAACGATGCTGCAATTCGCGACAACTGGCCAGCATTGGTGCCAATAACCGACTCAATTCACCAAATCGACTGCCCGGCAATAAGACGACCAATCGCTCATCGGGGCGCATGGATAAACGTGCGCGCATCTCGGCACGGCTATGCCGCGCCACCGCCAAGTATGACAAGGGATGTCCGACAAAGGTGACCGCTAAACCGCTATGGGCATAGACCCCCACCTCAAAAGGAAACAAAACCAATAAATGGTCTATCCAGCGCGCAATCTTCTTAATCCGTCCAGAGCGCCATGCCCAGACCTGTGGACTGACATAATGGACAACCCGGATACCGAGAGCCTTCGCTCTCCTGGCCAGGATAAAATTAAAATCAGGCAGATCAATGGTAATCAACAGGCTGGGACGTTGTTGTTGCAACAGTCTGGTCAAATAACCCATTACCTGCCACAAACGCGGCAAGCGTCGAATCACCTCCACCAAACCGACAACAGACAAATCGTTTACATCATATTCGCTGTGCAATCCCTGCTCACGCATACGCACGCCACCCACGCCAATCACCCTTAAATCGGGTAACCGTGTATGCAAAGCGCTTAATAATGCTCCACCCAACAGATCACCGGAAGCCTCACCGGCAACCATCATGATCAAATCAGACACTGCCACTATCCGCAACGATCACTGAGCCAGAACCAGCAATCGCCTGGCGAATCCAGGTCACCACCTGCAACGAACCTCTACCCTCTTCCCCACTGACCACAGCAGCTTCACCACTGCGCACAGCATGACAAAAGGCACGAATCTGAGCTTCCAAGGTATCATACACTGTGATTGGCAATAATTCGCTTTCCACAGCAGACACGGGATTGTCTGGATGCGTGTTGCGGCGCATCAGGGATAATTGGTTACGGGCAAAGTCTACGGTAAAAAAGCCGTTCTCTTGAAAAATGCGCATCTGGCGAACCGACTCTGCGGCCACACGTGAGGCGGAAATCTGGGCGACCGCACCATTGGCAAACTGCAAACGGGCATTGGCCACATCGCTTTGCGTGGTTACAATCGGCATGCCAACCGCATCAACCCGCACCACTTCCGATTGCAGCAAAGCCAGAGCCAGATTTACATCGTGGATCATCAGATCCAAAACCACATCCAAATCCAGTGAACGACTTTTGAACGGCGCCAAACGAAATGATTCCAAATAACGTGGCTCGCGCAACAATCCCCCACTCTGCAACGCCACTACGGCAGGATGAAAACGTTTCAAATGGCCAACCTGTAACAAAACACCCCGCTCTTTGGCCACAGCCAAGAGACGATCCGCCTCAGCCACCGTAGTGGTCATCGGTTTTTCCAGCAAAACGGCAACCCCCGCTTGCAAACAACGTTCGGCAATAGCCGCATGGCTCTGGGTCGGTGTGGCAATGCTTACCAGATCGACATCGGCCAACAGGGGTGTCCAATCAGTATAAAAAGAGACTCCCAACTCTTGGCCAACCTGCTGCGCCCTCTCTGCCGAACTGTCCACCACAGCAACCAACTGCACATCCTCCAGCTTATGATACTTCAGGGCATGAAAACGTCCCAAATAACCACTGCCAATGACCGCTGCCCGCAACATTCTGGGCCCAGTTTGTCGAGCTAGTTGCTGTTTTGCCTCTTCCATCCTCTGCATCCTTTTTTGTCTCAGAGCCTGTCGATACCAGAAACTTTGCTAGCCAATATCCGCAGCAGGCTCTGATGACTGCATCTCCTCCGCACGACAGCCCAACAATACCAAATCATAACGATCCACCAAAGCGCGTGTCTGCTCTGGTTCCAGCAATAATGCCCCACCCGCCTCTACTGCCAAAACCCGCAAACCAGCTTCGTGCATGGTGGTGATGGTTCGCGGACCAATGGTCGGTAGATCCAAACGCCGATCCTGCATCGGTTTGGCAACCTTGACCACCACCCCACCACCCTCCTCCCATCCCTTGCCAGCCAACAAGGGTCCGGCTCGCAACAGCATGGCATCGGTCCCTTCCATTGCCTCTACGGCTGCCACCATTTTTTGCCGTACCACGACACCTTGCCCGATATCCAAACGTCCCAACTCTTTGGCTGCCCACCAGCCAAAACGAATATCTTCCCATTCGGCAGCCGTGGGTTGCCGACGACTGAGCAAGCCAGCCGGTGCCAACAGTTGAGGAACAAAATCGGTAACCGATTTTAATTGTAGTCCATGTTCCTGCAAAATGGCTGCTGCCGAGCGCAACAACAGATCGTCATGCCGGTGCAACAAGCCCATGATCATTTTTATGGCAAGAAAATCAGGACGGGCCTGCCAAATGCGTGATTTGGTGATTCCACCTGCCATCACCACCCATTTGACGCGGTGTTGAAGAAAAAAATCGAGTATCTTCTGAAACTGTCCCAGACGCACCCAACAAAATGCGGAAACCAGGGTCGCTAAACGAGGATCGGTTTCTCCGCTATGCCCTACGGCAATGATGCGATGTTTCGGCAGCGCCTGAGCGAAAAGAAGTGGCAGTTGACCATTGCCGGCGATTAAACCAATGGCTTGCTCCTGAAAATCTCCGTTCAGCGACAAATTCCCCTCTGCCCTGTTTGCAAAAATTCCAACAGATATTGTACCTCTGCGGAATCGGAAAATTGCCGTTCAATCTCTTGAATTGCCTGTTCCAAACGTAAATTGGAACGGAATACCAATCGATGTGCTTGGCGAATGGTCTTGATCACCTCTTCTGAAAAGCCATTCCGCCGCAACCCTACCACATTGACTCCGGTAATTTGCGCCCGGTTGCCGGCTGCTGAGGCAAATGGGACCACATCCATGGAAATGGCTGAGGCACCACCAATGAAGGCATTGCGCCCGATACGTGCAAACTGATGCACAGCCGTCAAACCACCGATCACCGCATAATCCTGAACCTCGACATGTCCAGCCAAGGTGGCACCATTGGCCATGATGACATGTTCGCCGACACGGCAATCATGGGCAACATGGGCATAGGCCATGATCATGCAATGATCACCAACTCGCGTCATGCCACCACCTTTAGCGGTACCACGATGGATACTGACAAACTCGCGGATCCAACATTTATTGCCAATCTCTACGCGAGTCGGTTCATCGGCATAATGCAGATCCTGAGGAGGTTGACCAATGGAGGCAAAATTGCAGATCCGGCTGCCAGCACCTATCCGGGTATGACCTTCAATAACAGCATGGGAACCCACTTCCACATCACTATCGATGACCACATCGGGTCCAATTACCGCATAGGGTCCGATCCGTACATCTTCAGCCAGTTTGGCTTTTGCATCAACAACGGCAGTGGAATGGATCATGCTTTTTCCTCCTGAGCAGGAGTTGACGAGGCATCTGAGTCACGGGTCATCGCCATCAACTCTGCTTCGGTAACCAACTGTCCGTCGACAAAAGCCCGACCAGCAAAACGCCAAATATCTCTACGCCGCTTCAAAAGAGTCAATTCCAGGTGCAGTTGATCACCAGGAACCACTGGCTTACGAAAACGCACATTATCAATAGTCATGAAATAGACCAAACGTGCGCACACCGAAGCGGGATCGGTCTTGCCTGCCAATAAGGCACCGGCCTGCGCCATCGCTTCCAGAATGAGCACCCCTGGCATGACTGGATGACCAGGAAAGTGACCTATAAAAAAGGGCTCATTAAAGGTGACATTTTTGATGGCACGCAAACGCTCCCCAGGAACCACTTCAACGATGCGATCCACCAACAAAAAGGGATAGCGATGGGGTAAAATGTTGAGAATTTCTTGTATGGAATCCACAGTTGACCCCTAAACGTTAGAACCACTTTTTAGTACGTTCGTTCAGACGTACCAACACCCGATCGGTAATATCGATTGAGCCAGCGGCAAACAAAACCTGCCCCTTACCGAAAACGACGGTATAGCCATCTTCGCGCCCAATCTCTTCGATCACTTTCAACAAAGCTTCGGTAATTTTTTTGGTCCAGCGACCATTTTCGCGATCGATAGCCGCCTGGTTATCCTCTACCAGACGTTGATAGTCACGCAATTTACTGCGCAACTCATTTTCTGGATCGGGAGCCGAATCAGGACGAGAGCCCCCTTTACGTTTCTCGATCTCCGCCTTCATGGCCTTAATTTCATCCTCCATGGCACTGACCTCTTGCTGTTTGGCTGCCAACTTTTTCTGCAAGATGTCACGCGCTTGTTTAGCCGCATCAGAGGCTGCCATGGCGCGTGGCACATCGACAAAAGCCAACTTGTAGGAGTCAGCAGACGCGACAGTAGTACTCAAGAGCAAAGCCAGGAACAAGCCACAACACAGCGTGAAACCTCTCCTTTGCATGATTTGGCGCAAAGCCTTCATTGCTGAATCACCTTTCTCTCCATCTGTAACCTGCTGTCGATTACATCATGGAGCCAATGGAGAAATCGAATATCCGTGTCTTGTCATTCGGCTCTTTAACCAGTGGCGTTCCCAGAGTGAAGCGCAGTGGCCCGAATGGCGAGTTCCAATGCAAGCCAACCCCAGTGGATACGCGAACCCCCCCTGCATCACTTACCCCCGTTGGCAAATCTGATTCACCCAAATAACCGGTATCCACGAACAACAGACCGCGCACACCTTTGTCGGTCATGCCCAGAATTGGGAAAAAGAGTTCCGTATTCAACTGTTCAAAGTGGCTTCCCCCGTAGGAGTCACCTTGGGCAGTACGCGGCCCGACACCAGAGGGCATAAACCCACGCAAAGAAGTGCTACCTCCCAGAAAAAACCGTTCAAAAATCGGGATTTTTTCACCCATGCCTTCCTCAAAGCCAATCCGTCCGCGCAGATGCCCAATCCAATCTTTATCGCTATCGATAGGAATATAGATATGGTTATCGGTCACCACACGCGCAAAGCGCACATCTCCCCCTAACCCGGCAGCTTCAGTAACCAGGCGATGACTGCGACCACTGGTAGGGTTCATCCGGCTATCCAGATAGTCCCAGTACAAGACATTACCAATAATCGACGCCAGATAGGGACTCAGATTTTCCTGTTCGCGAATCACCTGCGAAGCAAGAGTAGGATCTGAACCTGTATAATGGACCTCCGTTTCCACCAATTTATAGATGATGGTATCGGTCAGATGCTCGGAGATGGGAAAACCCAAGGAGATTGATCCTCCATTTGCCTTTTCCAACACCGAAGAGTAGCGAGTCTGGTCGGTTTCACGCCGAAACAGTTCAAAACCCACGCTCAACTTTTTATCCATAAAATAGGGTTCAGTAAGGGAGATATTATATTCGTTGCGCACACCAGAGTGGGCGACGGAAAAGACCATCCTTTGCCCTTTACCCAGGAAGTTGTTCTGACTGATACTGGCCATTCCCAAGATGGATTCCTGACTGGAATAACCGGCCCCCAAGGTAAAGGTACCGGTTGGTTTTTCCGAAACCTTAATCTTGACATCTACCAATTCGGCATCACCCGCCGGAGGTGTAGTTACTTCAACAGTTTCAAAAAAGTTCAAACCCTGCAATTTATTCTTTGCCGTGCGCATTTTAGAGGCGGAAAAACGGTCACCTTCGACCAAGGTGATTTCGCGGCGTACCACATTGTCCTGAGTACGAACATTGCCGGAGACCTCAATGCGATTGACATATACCCTTTTTCCCTTGCTGACCTGGTAGGTCAAACCAACCACATTATCCTCGTCATTGATCATTTTATCTGGTCTGATGTCCAGAAAGGCATAGCCGAAATCACCAATCAAATCCATCAACTTTTCTGCTGAATCACGCACCCGTTGCTGTGAATACCAATCCCCTTCAGCGACGGTTAATACTTTGTATAATTCGGCCTCTGGCAACTCGGTAAAATCGCCGACAATGCGAATGGGACCAAATTTATAGCGTTTTCCTTCATTTACAGCGTGGGTTACCAGAAATGCGCGCCGATCGGGGGTCAACTCGGCCACCGATGAATCCACCCGCACCCGCACATAGCCATTATCCAGATAGGTATTACGCAGTTGATTCTGATCGGAAAGCAGCTTTTCCCGATCATAGGTATCTGTTTCCGTATACCAAGAGAGCCAATCGGTTGGCTGAATCAGCAACTTTTTCAACAGTTGCTTTTCGCTCAACCCCTTGTTGCCGATGATCCGCACCTCTTGAACCTTGGATTTTTCGCCCTCGCTGATACGATAGATCAAATCCACCTGGTTGCCATCGGCAGATTTGGTCAGCATCTCAATTTTTGCCAAAAACAGCCCTTTGACACGATAGGCTTGCCGCAGAGCTGCCAAATCACGTTCGGTTTTGCCACGGTCAAAAATGGCTCGTGCTTTTGTGGTGACAATTTTTTTCAGATCATCGGCAGCAAAAGCATCATTTCCTTCAAAGGTCACTTCACGAACCATTGGATTTTCGATGATCCGAACAATCAGGGTATCCCCCTCTTGCTCCAGGGCGACATCTTTGAAAAAGCCAGTGGCATAAAGAGCATTCAAGCTGTTGCGTGTCGCCTCTGCATCGAAAGAGCTACCGACATCCAGCTTCAGATAGCTACGCACTGTTTCCGGTTCAATACGCTGCGAACCCTCTACACGAATCGCACGGATCACACCTGCTTCTGCCAGGGGTAAAAAGCTGAATAAAGCAAGCAGCACGCCAGCATAGAGCAAGGTCATTTTATGGAAAATCATTTTATGAATCATATTTTAGCTACCAATCATCTCTGCCTGGAGAATCAACGCACACATTTGCTCAGCGCAAAAGTATACAAAGTTCTCTGATTATCGCAAGAGAACTCAACACCCACCAGTACTTTTCCTGCCCATTCATTCTGGGTAGGGAGCTATTGCAACCTACTGTCCCAAAGGAAAAAATCGGCTCAAATCATTTTTTAATGCCCAGATCATCAACAGCAGCAAAACGGTCATCCCGAAACGATTGGCGGCCATTTGTACTGTTTCCTGTAATGGTTTGCCACGCAACCCCTCGATACACAAAAAGAGCAGGTGCCCCCCATCAAGAACCGGTACTGGCAACAGATTCAAAATAGCCAGATTGACCGATATTAAAGCCATGAAAAAGAGCAGGTTGCTGGTTCCCTGTTCGGCTGCCTTACCGGCCATATCGGCGATCATCAACGGTCCACCGATTTGATCGGCAGAGATCACCTGGGTGATCAATTTCCAGGTGCTGGTGAGAGTCAACTGGGTCATCGACCAGGTATGGTCCCAACCTTTGGCCATCGATTCCAGCACACCATAGCGCATGGCCTCTATTTTATCACCGGGACCAACCCCAATTAATGGCACGCGCACCGGTTCTCCAAAGATATTTTTGCTCTCTTTCAACTGCGGTGTGATTTTAACCAAAAATGTCTTGCCATCGCGTTCGACAGTGAGTGTGAGCACACGCCCCTCAGAGGACTTAATAGTACTGCTCAGCGTCGACCAACGAGTAACCGGCAAATCATCGATATAGGTGACACGGTCACCTTTTTGCAACCCAGCAGCCTCTGCTGGTGAATGGGCAGCGATAGAGCCTAAAGTGGGCAACAACTCTCCTACACCAACCATATGGGCGGCTGACAAGGCCAAAAAAGCAAAGAGAAAATTAAAAAAGGGACCGGCGGCAACAATCATGATACGCGGCATAACCGCTTTGTTGTGGAATGAGTAGGGTAGATCTTCAGGGGCAACCGGTTCTTCATCCCCCTCCCCCAACATCTTGACATATCCCCCCAAAGGAATCGCAGAAAGGCAATATTCGGTACCGCTGCTTGCGGAACGCCAGACGTAGATCTTGGGACCGAACCCCAGTGAAAAGACCAACACCTTGACGCCATGGAAGCGTGCCAATAAAAAATGGCCCAGTTCATGGACAAAAATCAGGACACCCAAAACAACGATAGCCCAAAATGTGGTATGAATCATTGCGCAGCCACCCACTCTCCCGCCAAACGGCGGGCCTCTAGATCTTGATGCAAAAGTTCCTCGAGCGACGCGGCGGCTACTGGTGCACTTAACCGTTCCAACAGCGTCTCGCTCAACTGTGCAATTGCGGCAAAGCCGATACGACCTGCCAGAAAACTCTCCACTGCCACCTCATTGGCGGCATTCAAAATGGCTGGTGCGCTGCCACCCAGGTGCAAGGCCCGGTATGCCAAAGACAAGCATGGAAAATCCTCTGCGTCTGGTGCCGCATAAAAGTGCAACGCGCCAATATGCGGTAAATCCAGTGCTGCTACTGAGGTGGCAATCCGTTCTGGCCACGCCAAGGCAACAGCAATGGGGGTACGCATATCAGGCACCCCCATTTGTGCCAACAGCGAACCATCCTGGTAACGAACCATTGAGTGCACAATACTTTGCGGATGAATCACTACATGGATACGTTCAGCCGGCATTGCAAACAGATAATGGGCCTCGATCACCTCCAACCCTTTATTCATCATGGTTGCCGAATCGATAGTGATTTTGCGGCCCATGCGCCAACTGGGATGGGCAAGGGCCATTTCGGGCGTCACCTTTTGCAAAGCATCCCGACGCCAACCACGAAACGGCCCGCCGGATGCGGTCAGCAAGAGTTGCTCCACTTTATGGCTTGCTGGCACCTGAGAACAACCGGCAGCACCATTGTTTAATACCTGGAAAATAGCATTATGTTCGGAATCAACGGGAATCAGACGGGTGCCATGGCGCGCCACCTCCTGCATAAAGAGCTGTCCGGCCATCACCAGACACTCCTTATTTGCCAAAGCGATCTCTTTGCCTGCCTGTATGGCCGCCAGTGTTGGCAGCAACCCGGCGGCACCAACAATGGCCGAAACCACGGTTTGTGCGGAGGCGCAGGTAGCCGCCTCGACCACCCCCTCCTCGCCTGCCACGACCCGAATCCCGCTACCAGCCAGGCCACTCTGCACCACAGACGCCAACTCTTGGCGATAGATAGCCACTATTTCTGGTTGAAACTCTTGCGCCTGACGGATCAACCTTTCGGCATTGTGACCGGCAGCCAGCGCAGAGAGTCGGTAGCGCTCTGGATGTTGGCGGATCACATCCAGGGTGCTCAAACCGATTGAGCCTGTAGAACCCAGCAAAGCAATCGATTTAACCGCCAAGCGACACTCCTCCTTTACCCGGCAAGAGCGCCATAAGCCACAAGAAAAGATAAAAGAGAGGTGCAGCAAACAACAGACTGTCCAGACGATCCAACAAACCGCCATGGCCAGGAATCAATTGCCCAGAATCTTTCACTCCGGCCTCTCTTTTGGCCAAAGACTCCGCCAAGTCGCCCATTTGCCCGACCAGAGAGAGCAAAGCTGCCATTGTCCCGGCCTGAGTAAAGGAGAAGGGCAGAGGCGAAACCAGGGTTATCAAAGATCCCACAACAGAAGCCAGCAGCAAACCACCCCAAAAACCGGCCCAGGTTTTACCGGGACTGATCGACTCAGCCAATTTTTTCCGCCCCCAACGGCGACCAGAAAAATAGGCACCAATATCTGTTGCCCAAACAGTAAACAACAAATAGCAGATCAACCATCCTCCACCCTCCAGGCGATGAATCTCCAGCAAGAGGAGCATGGGCAGGGTGCAATAGATCACCCCAAAAAAACGACGCCCCACCTCAGACAAGACCGGAACACCAGGACGATAGCGAATCAGACCTTCGATAAAGAAGAGAATCAACAATATGGCACCAAGCAGAGCAAAAGGCAGGCGCAGCCAGCGCT
>NZ_RXIU01000099.1:0-10002 GCF_004217665.1 Candidatus Magnetaquicoccus inordinatus
GCTCTGTACCGCTGCTGCAGAGACCGCTCCGGACAACAAACGGGAAAACTCGCCGGGATGGGGGGTCAAAATCAGGGGTGCTTGCCGTCCCCGGCTCACCCCAGCCAAAAGATGTCCCTCCTGGGCGATAGCATTCAAGGCATCGGCATCCAGGAGTGTCGGAATATCCCAACGATTGAGCAAAGCCAGAATGGTATGGGCCAAACCGGGACGATTGCCCAGACCTGGTCCGATAGCCAAGGCATCGGCTTGAATCTCACACTCCAGGAGAGTACGCAATACCGCTTCATCATCCATGGGCAGGGAGAGGCTCATGGCTTCAGTCAACTTGCCCATCACCCCGGGACGTGCGGCAGCGGGGGTAGCCACCGTGACCAATCCTGGCCCCATACGCAGCGCTCCCATGGCGGTCAAGACCGCTGCCCCCTCTTTGCCCGCCGAACCGGCCCAGATCAAAAGATGACCAAAGGTGCCTTTGTGGCCATCGGCACGGCGTTGTGGTTTTTGCACATCGTCGAGCACATTGCGGGCGACATTATGCTCAGGAATCGCGATATAGCGGTCGGGAATGCCGATGTCGGCGCAGATCACCTCGCCACAGAGGGCCGCTCCGGGATAGGTGCGGTGACCGATCTTTTCGGCAGCAAAGGTGACGGTCCAACGGGCTTGCAGGGCCAAACCGAGAATTTGTCCACTATCGGCAGAGACCCCGGAGGGAATATCCACAGCCAGAACAGCTTTACCGGAGCGGTTGACCTTGTCAAAGAGTTGCAAGGTGATCCCCTCAACCGGACGGGTCAGACCGGTACCAAAGACGGCATCAACCACCACGCCGGCATGGCTTAAGAGTTGATCAAAGCGCTGCAAATCGCTGGCAATTCCCACTTCGCGCACCAGGCCGCCGCTGCCCTCAAAGACCTGAAAATGGGTCAAAGCATCTCCCTGCAGACGGTCGCACTGACCGAACATGAAGACCGAGACACGCACACCGCTTTGCAGCAGGCGACGTGCAATCACAAAGCCATCACCCCCATTATTGCCCTGTCCGGCCAGCACCAAAACAGGCAACTTCTGCCAATCGGGCAGCCGTTGTTTCAACACCTTGACCGCTTGCGCCCCGGCATTTTCCATCAGCACCACACCCGGCAGCCCCAACTCTTCAATGGTCCGCCGATCCGCCTCACGCATCTGGGCACTGGTCAATAGTTTGGCCATGGTTTACTGCTCCTTCTCATAAGATCGTATGATCGGCGAGATAATTTTTCCGATCAACCATGGGTTTCTGACTGAAACATTGGCAAGCAGAGCGGATCCAGACACACACCTGCTCGGAGAGGGTCCGCGACCCTTGTTCACCAGCTCTTCCGTCTACAGCATGATGACTCTATGGACAAAGCTACTCAGCCACAAGCGACTCTGCTATCTTAATGGTCTGCAGCGAACACATCGTCCAGGGAACGCGCATCCAGGACCAAATCACCCCACCGTTCCAGGCTCTCTGAGTTGGCAACGGCAATTTTCTCGTGGACTATGGCAGGCAGCTCCCCAAAACGTCGCTTCAATTGGCGCACCAACAGTTTTGCCTCACCTTCCCGTTGAATGCCCGCCGCCTCAGGCATCTTGAGCAACTCCTCCCTCGGCATGGCTCTCATCATGGAGGCCAACCACTCCCGGCGTCCCAAATCCAGTACATATTCGGGCGTCAACCCGATTGGTTCCATATTCTCCATCGTACCCTCCATGCGTATCTTGCGGATACCGAAGATGATATATTCGTGTGCAACCGACAGTGTCGGCAAGCAGCGTTGATAGATGCGGTCAAAAGCTTTCTTCCACTCTTGTTTGCGACTGGCGAAGCATTTCCAGATGGCATTGTGTGGGACATCCGACAGTTCGTTGAGCAGGATGACACGTATCGAATCAAAGAGCTCGATCCGGGATGTATAGACGCCAGATTTATCAGTTGGCGCAAAACCATGCCTCTGCAAAATATCCGTTTCCGGTGTTTTCGAGAGCAGGAGAAAACTCGTCAGCTCATTGCGTTGCAGTCGCTGCTTTTCCTGGTAAAGATGGTCATAGACAAGCAACTGGCGACATATCCTGTTGGTCAGACTCTCAGTAAACTTAAACTCAATCAGCAGATTACTGGCCGTTGTATCGTGCATGCCATCTGCCAGCCATCTTTTCTGCTCTTCTGTCCATCCGACACCCTCCCGGCGCAACAGAATGATGTCCGCCTTGGGAGAAGCGCTGGTCACATCCACCTCCGTCTGGACGGCGATATTGACCGTCGTCAGTGGTTCCTCTACCATCTGAGCCAACAGACGATGCCAACTGGTCTTTCTGTATTCGTCAAGCAGATCCGCCATCGGTTGCCGTTTTCTCCCCCTTGCCTCTCCCATCGCCTGTCAGCATACCAGAAAATTTCCTGCCACCAATAGCGTTATATTGCGGAAACACTGCCCGACGGAGATCACATCCTGTCATCCATCTGCAAGTGATAATATGGACCGGTCATCTTCAGTCATTAAATCTTTTGCTTTTTCTGCAATCAACGCATGAGCAGTTTGTAAAGTACATTCAAAATGATCAACAGCATGATCAGTATATTCTGGAAAAAATTCTGGAGTGGCAGGCACAATAATTCTTTTTATTCTTTCTATCGCACTTTGAACATATGAATTTTCGACTTTTATTATATATTTTTGCGACATAACATCACGTACTCACTTTCTAAAGTGGCAATCTAACTATATGAACTGTATATATAAATATTTAGCAGTTCATGTTTATTACAATCAATTAACCTGATAGAGAGCAGACAATCAACAACGTCGATTGTTAACCATTATATTACGCCATTCTCAGTACTGACAATGACTCACTCAAACTGCGCCTGAAACGCCTGAAACCTCTCGCGCAACTCCTGCAGCTCCTGGCGCAGATTGGCCACCTCCTCCTCCAGTTGCGCCACCCGCGCCGCCAACGAGCCGCCAGAGCCAGAGCCACCGCCACGCTCCTCTGCCTCCTCCTGCTCCAGCCACTCCTCCACATTGGGCATGCCCATCAAGGTGTGCATGTAACGCTGCTCCTTCTTGCCCGGCTGCAACGGTAACAGCACCACCCACGGTGGTGTCACATCCAAAAGATTTTTAATATGCTGCTCGACACTGGCAACATCAGGAAAAGCATGCAAACGACTGGCATGCCCGCGCAACTCCCCCAAAGTCTGCGGACCACGCAACATCAACTCACACAACAAAGCCGCCTCGGCAGGAACAAACTTGAAACGATCGGTAAAAAAATGCCGATATTTGCGCACCCGACTGCCCGGCACATCGCTGGCTATCGCCAAGGTCTTGGCACACAACCCCTCCACCAACCCCTTGACCTTGGCCGGATCATACTGGACCACAGGTACCCGATTGCTTTTCTGGTTGCAGGCATTGGTCAGGGCATTCAAAGTCAACGGATAGATCTCCGGCGTAATCCACTCCTTCTCCATCATCGCCGCCAATACCCGTACCTCATCCGCACTCAGCTCTTTCATCGCTCTCCTGTCTATTCCCTGTTTTAACCCACATACCACCCCTGTCGGTTGCTCTTAAGCCACTGCCAAATGGGCATGGACAAAACGCTCCCGCAACAATCCCTCCACCGCAGACAAAGCCCGTGGATCGACAAAAACCCGCGCCACCCGTCGCCGACTGCCTCCCAGTTGATCAATCAACGGCGATACCTGCTCTGCCGGACGCACCAACCCCTGCCGATCCCCCTCCATCACGGTCCAGATCGGCTCCACCTTGCCCGCCATGTATTGCAAATGGGCATACGGAGCCCGCTCCAAACGGTCCACCCGTACCAATAAAGAGAGAGGCACCTGCCAACGCCGCCCTCTCGCATCCTCCACCTCCAGCAAACGCTGCCGCTCCTGCTGAAAAAACAGCTCCACATGATCTGCCAACTCCCGATCATGCAGTTGATCGCTGCACCACTCTTCGCCTCCCCGCCAATGCCAACGAATGCGTCGATAGACCGGTTGCCGATCACGCAACAGTTGACATTTCCAACACAACTCCGCCGCCGCTGGCGAATCGGCCTCCTGGCGCGCCCAAAGACCAATGGCACACTCCAAAACCGCATCATCCAAAGCCAGATATTCCGGCAAATGGAGCGTGCTACCACTGAGTAAACTCTGCAAAAAACAGTCCAACGGCCACGGCGTCCCCGGCGGCCAATGTCCACGCTCCTGCCGATACCATAACAATACCTGAAACAGATGCACCAGCAACACCTCAAAGGCGCGGACTGTCTTGTGGTCATAGACCTGCCGATACATATGATCCCGGGCCACAATATAACTTTCCAACGCCGACGGCCCCTTGGAGACCTCTACCCCCAATTGATACTCCTGCCCAACCGGAAAGGCCCGCAGCGAGTGCAACAGCCACTCCAGATCATAACGACCATAAGAGACCCCGGTAAAATGGGCATCACGCAACAGATAATCCATGCGATCGGCATCCAACTGGCTGGAGATCAACTGCCGACCAAAGGGGAGAACATCTCCCTCCTCCTTTCCAGCCAGCAACCCCTGCAAACCCCGATAAAAGGGCTCTACCGCCAGGCGCAAACGGGCGCAATGCTCTGTAATCACCCGTCGTATCTCCCCCTGGCGCGCAACAAGCTGCCAGCCCAACTGCTCATGCTGAACCAGAGCGGGCGCAATCAATTCAAAGACATGTGAATAGGGACCGTGACCAATATCATGCAACAAGGCCGCCACCTTGATCTGCAACACCACCTGCCGATCCAGAGGCGCCTCTGCCCGTGCCAGCAGAGTAGCGATAATCCGCTTGGCCAGATGCAATGTACCCAAGGCATGGGAAAAACGGGAGTGTTCTGCAGAAGGATAGACCCGGTTGGCCGGGCCCAGTTGCCGAATCCGCCGCAAGCGCTGCACTTCGGGGGTATCGATCAACGCCAACAGCAAAGCATCCCCCCAATCGAGCGGATCCTGGGCTGGCCCATCGGTTTCGCGATGCAGGGAAATCATGTTATGCACCGCATCCCGGAAGACCTTGAAGGTCATGGAATCGCCCCGGAAAAAAAGAGGGTGGAGCGCAACAGCGTCCAATAATGCTCATATTTGGCCAGACGGCGTCGATCCTGCTCGGTCAGCTCTGGCTGCAGGCGGCGCACATCCATGTTGTCTTCCAAATCCAATAACTTGATCTGCATCGCCAGAGGATGGGTCATCACCCGTTCGATATACTCCTGATAGGTGTGCCCTGGTTGATGGGTCAACAGATCCACTACCGTCAACACCGTTTCAGAAAAACCTTCCGCCCGCAACTGCTCCAGGGTCAAGGAGGTATCTTCGATGGTATCGTGCAGCACAGCGATGATCTTGGCCTCTTCGCTGCCGGCACGCAGCATCAAACGCAAGGGGTGCAGGATATAGGGCACCCCCACCTTGTCCAGTTGTCCCTGGTGCGCCACCACAGCCAAATAGAGGGCCCGCTCCAGATCGGCCATCGCTTACACCACCTGCAACATGCGCTGCAGTGCCACTCGCGCCGCTGTCGCTTCCCGTTCGGGCACCCGAATAGGATTGACCACATAACCCTGTTGCAAATTTTCCATCACCCAGCACAGATGGGCCAGATCGATACGAAACATGGTCGAACACATGCACACCGTCGGACAAAGAAAATGGATCTCCTTGTCCGGCATCTCCCGTTTGAGGCGATTGACCAGATTCAGCTCGGTACCGATTGCCCATTTGGAACCGGCAGGAGCAGAGCGCACCCGCTCTTGAATCTGCTCCGTGGAACCGCGATCATCGGCCAATTGACACACCTCAAAGGCACATTCTGGATGCACAATCACCTGAATCCCCGGTATCCGTTGGCGAAACAGCGCCACATGCGCCGGTTGAAACATGGTGTGTACCGAACAATAGCCATCCCACAAAAGCACCTTGGCCCGGCGAATCTCCTCGGCGCTGAGACCGCCGTTGGGCAGACCAGGCTGCCATAATGCCATCTCGGCCAAAGGCACCCCCAAACGATGGCTGCTGTTGCGCCCCAAATGCTGGTCAGGAAAAAAGAGCACCTTCTCCCGTTGGGCAAAGGCCCAGCGCAACATCTTCTCGGCATTGGAGGAGGTACAAACCGAACCGCCGTGCATGCCGCAAAAAGCCTTCAAATCGGCAGTGGAGTTGACATAAGTCAATGGTGTAATCACCTTTTCGGCATCCACAACCTGACTCAAAGCCTGCCATGCCTCCTGTACATGCGGCAAATCGGCCATATCGGCCATCGAACAGCCTGCCGCCAAATCAGGCAAGATCACCGTCTGCTCTGGCGAGGATAAAATATCGGCCACCTCAGCCATGAAGTGTACCCCACAAAAAACAATATATTGCGATGAGGTGCGCTGTGCTGCCAAACGCGACAGCTTGAGCGAATCACCAGTCAAATCAGCAAAATGATAGACCTCCTCGCGCTGATAGTGGTGACCCAGAATCAGACAACGCTCGGCCAACTGCGCCTTGGCCTGGGCAATACGCTCCTGCAACTCTGCATCGGCAAGCGCATACAGAGGCTCCAACGGCACCGGGGGCGATTCGTTCATGGATTTATTTTGTCCTTGACTAAAAATGTGCAATAACCAGGCTCCCATCATTCTAACAACTTGCCCAAACAATCGAAAGAGTCTTTCCTTGCAAAGAGGCTTGCCAGGAGGGGGGAGTTGGCCTATCTTGAAACAGGATAAGGTTATTGTTTCACACTCAGACGGAAGACGCACGCCCATGAACGAACGGGACCGCTCGCGGGATAAATACAACCCCCAAGCCATCGAAAAAAAGTGGCAGACCTATTGGGAGCAGCAGCAGAGCTTTCGCGCCGTGGAAGAGCCACAGCGTGAAAAATATTATCTGCTGGTCATGTTCCCCTACCCCTCCGGGCGGATCCATATGGGCCATGTGCGCAACTATACCATCGGTGATCTGTTGGCCCGCTATCAGCGGTTGCGGGGTAAAAATGTGCTCCATCCCATGGGTTGGGATGCCTTTGGCATGCCCGCTGAAAATGCCGCCATCCAAAAGAAAACCCATCCCCGTACCTGGACCTATAACAATATCGATACCATGCGCCAGGAGTTGCGCTCCATGGGTCTCTCCTATGATTGGCAACGGGAGCTGGCAACCTGTGATCCGCACTATGCCCATTGGGAACAGGAGCTGTTTCTCAAGCTCTATGAGCGGGGTTTGGTCTATCGCAAACTGTCACAAGTCAACTGGGATCCTGTCGATCAGACGGTATTGGCCAACGAACAGGTGATCGACGGCAAAGGCTGGCGCAGCGGTGCAGTGGTTGAACGGCGGGAGCTGTCGCAATGGTTCCTGAAGATCACCGCCTATGCCGAAGAGCTGCTCTCTGGTCTGCAGCAACTGGAAGAGGGCTGGCCGGAGACTGTACGCAGCATGCAAACCCATTGGATTGGCAAAAGCCATGGCCTGGAGTTCTCCTTCGCCATCGCCGACTCTACGGAGAGTCTGCCGGTCTATACCACCCGACCCGACACTGTGATGGGGATAACCTTCTGCTCTATCGCCGCCGAACATCCTCTGGCCCGGCAAGTTGCTGCCCACAATCCAGCGGCACAACAGTTTATCCAGGAGTGCCAAAGCGCTGGCACCAGTGAAGAGGCGGTCGAACGGCTGGAAAAAAAGGGCTTTGCCACCGGCCTGTTTGCCATTCATCCACTTACCGGCGAAAAAGTACCCATCTTCATCGCCAACTTTGTGCTGATGAACTATGGCACCGGCGCAGTGATGGCGGTCCCGGCCCATGATCAACGGGATTTTGAGTTTGCCCGTACCTATCAGTTGCCCATCCGCATCGTCATCCAGCCAGAAGGAACACTCCTCGATCCCCAAGAGATGAGCGCTGCCTATACCGGTCCAGGCACCCTCTGCAACTCCGGGCCGTTTGATGGTCTGGACAACGAAACCGCCAAGCAAAAAATTATTGCCGCATTTGTTGCCGACAATCTCGGCAAGGCCACCACCCAATATCGTCTGCGTGACTGGGGCATCTCCCGCCAGCGCTATTGGGGCAACCCGATCCCCATGATCCACTGCCCCCACTGCGGCATTGTTGCCGTACCCAGCAGCCAGTTGCCTGTTCCCCTGCCGGATGATGTGGAGTTGACCGGCAGCGGCAACCCTCTGGCCCGGCACCCCACTTGGAAACATACCCACTGCCCAAACTGCGGCCAGGCCGCCGAACGGGAAACCGATACCATGGATACCTTTGCCGAATCCTCCTGGTATTTTCTCCGCTATTGCTGCCCCGATTATGCTGGCCCCCTGGATGTCCATGCCGTCAACTATTGGATGCCGGTGGATCAATATGTCGGTGGCATCGAACATGCTGTGCTGCATCTGCTCTATGCCCGTTTTTTTCATAAAGCCCTGCGTGACTGTGGCTTTGTCAGTTGCGACGAACCCTTTTCCCGCCTGCTCACCCAGGGAATGGTCCGCAAAGATACCTTGCGCTGCCCGGAACATGGCTGGCGCTATCCGGAAGAGGTACGGCAAGAGGCCGATGGCCTGCACTGCCAGATCTGTGCCGCCCCCGTGCAGGTAGGGCGCAACGAAAAGATGTCCAAAAGCAAGCACAATGTGGTCGATCCCAACGAGATCATTCAAGGCTATGGTGCCGATACCGCACGCCTGTTCATGCTCTTTGCCGCCCCCCCAGAACAGGATCTGGAGTGGAACGATAATGGAGTGGATGGCGCTTGGCGCTTTCTCAATCGCCTCTGGCGCCTGATCATGGAGATTGTCGATCTGCCTGCACAACCGCCCGCCCGCTCCATGCCGGAAGAGGCGGAGCTGCGCGCCTTGCGCAGCAAAACCCATCTGACCATCGACAAGGTCAACCGGGATGTGCAACGTTTTCAATTCAACACCGCCATCTCTGCGGTCATGGAACTGGTCAACGCTGCCAATGAACTGCTGCATGGCAAAGCGGATGCAGAGCGCTCCCCCAGCGAACTGGCTGTCTTGCGCGAAGTGGCGGAGAGTGCCGTGCTTTTGCTCAACCCCTTTGTCCCCCATATTACCGAAGAGTTGTGGCAACAGTTGGGGCATGCACAACCGCTCTGCCTGCAGCGCTGGCCGGAAGCAGACCCGGAAGCATTACAACGGGAGAGCATTACACTGGTGGTGCAGATCAACGGCAAACTGCGTGCCCGCCTGACCGTAGCCGCCGACGCCTCCCAGAAGAGCATCGAAGAGGCCGCCCTGGCGGAGCCAACCATTCAACAACAGTTGCAAAACCGCAGCATCCATAAACGGATTTTTGTTCCTGGGCGGCTATTGAATCTGGTGGTCCAATGAGGAGAATCATGAACGCTCTTTTGCACCTGCGTCGTCTTTTCTCTCTGTCGCATCTGCTGATTTTGGCGCTGCTGTTTTTACCAGCCTGTGGCTACCGACTGCCTGGAAGCGCTGTGGAGCAGGCAGAGAGCCGTTGGCAAAACAGCTCCCTGCAGATCAGCGGCAAGGGCGCCGAGCAAAATCCGCAACTGGTCTATTTTTTACGGGAGCGCCTGCAGGCCCGTCTTGGTCTGCAGGGAGCGGTGAGCGGACAGGAAAAAGAGACAACGGTTAAAATCACCTTAAGCACCATAGAACGCGCCCTGGTTACCGAAGATCGGAGCGGACGCGCCAATCTGTTTCGGATCAGCGTCAATGCCCGCCTGCACATAGAAGGGGATAGCCAAGCCCCCAAATTTCCTTCAGCCATTCATGGTTCAGCAACCTATTATGAACCCTTCATCAGCACCGCTGTGCAGGCCACCCGCAAGCGTGCTGAAACCGAAGCTGTGGAACAACTGGCCGACACCTTGATCACTCTGTTGAGCAGTACATGGCCGGACCATCCTTGAGCATCAAAGAGAGTCGCCTCGCCAGCATGCCCGGCA
>NZ_RXIU01000099.1:10793-12759 GCF_004217665.1 Candidatus Magnetaquicoccus inordinatus
TTCTGTTGCTGGGGGTAATCAGCCAGCGCATTCGTCGTTTGGCTTTGTGTGCGGATGGTTTGCAACAGGGCAAGGATGCCAAGCTGTTGGCGGCTCAGTTGCAGATTTTTTGGAAAGAGCAGGCACAATTTTTTGCGCAAAGCCGCGCCATCGCCCCCCGCAAACTGGCCGATGCCCTGGTGGATTGCCTGGAGGCTGATCGGCTGTTGAAGGGGGGGGGAGCCACACCATTGCCAGAGGGACAAATCATGGGGCGGTTGGTGATGCGCCTGTCGAGCCGTTTTGCCAATCGGCGTTAGGGGCAGTGGAGTCATAGAGCTGATGCCGCATGCGCAGCAACCACAACCAGGCCAGACTTAAACCGACAGCGATCAGCATAAAAAAGAGATAAGGCCAGTGCTGGTAGACCATGCCACCCACTACCGGCCCCACGCCCCGCCCCAGGGCGCTCATCGATTGAAAAAGCCCCAACAGCAATCCTTGTTGCTGGGGTGAGCAGTTGAGGCTGACCAGGCTGGACAAACCGGGATGGACCAAACCGGAACCAGCGGCAATCATGGCCAAGGCGGCCAACACGATACTGAACTGCTCCTGGGTAAAGAGGGCAATACCGGCACTGATCAGCAACAGCCCCAAGCCAGCGGTTTTTTGCTCGCCCCAATGGGCAGCCAGATGGCGAACGATACCGCCCTGCACCAGGACTGCCACCACCCCGATATAGGAAAAGATCCAGCCGACTGTTTGCACTGTCCACTGCCATTGTGCTTGTCCCCAGAGGGGCATGATCACCTCAAAGGCGGCAAACAGGGTAGTAAAGATACCCATCAAAAAGCAGACATGCAGAGCGCCCGGCAACTGTTTGGCCTCTTGCCAGGGTGCACCCCACAAAGGATGGCCGCGACGTTGGTTATTGCTGCTGCGTTGTGCGGCCGGATAGGATTCGCCCAACCAGAAGAGAGCGGCCACGCCATTGATGGCGGTAATCAAGGCTGCCAGCAGTGGCGCGGCGGATAGTCCCTGTCCAGAGGTCAAGCTGCCCAAGGCCGGTCCCAGGATAAAACCCAGACCGAAGGCCACACCGATCAAGCCCATGGCTTTGGTGCGTTTTTCCGGGGTAGTGAGATCGGCCAGAGCGGCCTGTGCCACAGCGATATTGGCACCCATGATGCCGGCCAGAGCACGTGCCAGCAGTAAAAGGGTATAGCTTTCGGCCAAGCCATAGAGCAAATAGGAGAATGAGGAGCCAAACAGCCCGATCAACAGCACCGGGCGCCGCCCGATACGATCGGAAAGCCGCCCCCACAGCGGGGCGAAAACAAATTGCATGAGTGAAAAGATGGCCATCAGCCAACCGATTTCGGCCGCCGAAGCCTGAAAACGGGGATCTGCTGCATACAGGGGCATCAGCGGCAAGACCATGCCAAAACCCAGAAGATCCATAAAAACGGTAAAAAAGATGATACCAACCGAGGCAGTGCGTCGCATGCGACATATCCAGTTGCAGGAGAGATCAAAAGGCTGAGTATAACGCCATCTGCTAGCAGACACCAGTTTGCAGAGATCCAACAGCAGGGCAATCGCGTTTGAAAATCAGAAAACTATTATGGAGGTCCAGGAGGAGATTATCTTCTCCTGGTGGGTGCAGGGCAAAGCCCTGCTGGCAATGTGCGGCGTTTCACAAAAGCGAATGCGTAGCATTCGCGCACGCCGCACAGATTTGTGCCCCGAAGGGGCACTCTTTGGGAGGGCGGACGCCCGACATGCACAGTTTCGCTTGTGGCAACAGTGAGGAAATTGGCAAATGCGATTGCCCTGGATCCAACAGAGTTGGTTCGTACAAAAGAGTTGACCGCATCTACGCACCCCTACTGTGGGATAAACGCAAAACGGTAACTATTCAGGTTGGTGCTGGCTCGCCAGCTCTACCCCCATGGGGATGCTGTGCGGATTGGCGCAAAAAGGCGCG